>NZ_QWLE01000042.1:0-7272 GCF_009917365.1 Neglectibacter sp. X4
CAAGCAAGGGATAACTGCGCCCATTTTTACCCCATACCGAATACGGAGCCGCAGGAACACATCAGTGTTGCCTGTGGCTTTTTGGCGCGAATCTTCAGAGTGGAGGTGTAAGCCTTGGAACAGTACATCATGCCGCTGAGCGCGTACCGCAAGCTGAAAGCCGCAAAAAGTTTTGGCCAGACCGCCTACATCTACGGGGCCACCGGCTACGGCAAGACCTCATTTTTGCAGAAGTTCCTGGCAAAGCGCCGCCATGTTTACCTCTCGTGCAGCGACCGCCGTTGGGACGAGAGCGCTCTGCCCGCCCAGGGAACCGTGGCGCTGGACGACCTGCATCTGCTGGACGAATCCAGGCGGGAACTGGTCAAGAGTTTAGTAGCCAGCCCAGATATATGGCTGATTCTGGTGAGCAGAAGCCCGGTTCCAGCCTGGCTCATGCCGGAGTATGTGAACATGGGCTTCATGATCCTCAGCGAGGCCGACCTGAAGCTGGGCAGGAGGGAGATCGCCGGGTTCCTGGACAGCCTGGGGCTGGCTTACACCGGGGATGAGCTGCAATTTCTGGCAGAGCATTCTGACGGCAACGCCTACATCGTGCGCCACGCCACCCTGAAAATGGCCGAGGGTATGGCCCCCGGTCCCCAGATGCAGAAGGAGATTTACGACGCCTTCACCCGCTATCTTACCGACCATGTGATGGCGGAATGGGACAGCGACCTGCTGGAATTCCTCATGAAAATAAGCGTGGTGGAGGAATTCACTCTGCCCCTGTCTGAGCTCATCACCGCCAGCCGCCAGGCTTCGGCTTACCTGCAAAAGGCCGCTGAAACCGGGAACTTCCTTATCCAGAGTGGCGAAACTTACCGCCTGCGTTCTGTGCTTCTTCACGCTCTGCGTGAGAAGGCTGTGCAGGCATTGGGCGAGGAACAAATCAAGACCTGCCAGAAGAACGCCGGGGTCTGGTACGAGATGAACGGCCAGGTGACCGAAGCCCTGGAAATGTACGGGCGCAGCGGCGATCAGGCTCAGATCAGAGAGCTGCTCATCCGCAACGTCCGGGTGAACCCCGGCGCTGGCCATTACTATGAGCTGCGTCGGTACTATCTTGGTATGGACGAGGAAGAAGCCGCCAAAAGCCCGGTGCTGATGGCGGGGCTCTCCATGCTCCACTCCATGCTCATGGCCCCGGAAAAGGGCGAATACTGGTACGATAGGCTGGCTGAATTCGCCAAGACCGCCACCGGCGGCGCAAAGCGCGAGGCTCAGAGCCGCCTGTGCTATCTGGACATCGGCCTGCCCCACCGGGGGAGCCGGGACGTGCTGAAAATCATGCTGAAAGCCCCGGCCATGCTTCTGGACCAGGGGGTGCGCCTGCCGGAGCTTTCCGTAACCAGCAACGTGCCAAGCACCATGAGCGGCGGCAAGGACTTCTGCAAGTGGAGCCGCTCTGACCGGGCGCTGGCAAGGACAGTCGGCCCGATTGTGGAACGTGTGCTGGGCCGTACGGCAAGGGCCTTACAAAGATCGCCCTGGGAGAGAGCCTGTTTGAGAAAGGCGAGAACACCTTCGAGGTGCTGACCCTGCTCTCCCGAGGTCAGGTGGAAACCGAGTGCGGCGGCACTTTGGAGGTAGCCTTTTCGGCAGTAGGCCAGCGGGTACGGATGATGATCCTGCAAGGGGACCTGACCAACGCCGGGGCTATCCTGGACTCCTTCCAGTCGGCGGTGGAGGAACAGCGGGTGATGCAGCTCTTGCCCAATATACGGGCCGTGCGGTGTAGAATTGCACTATATCGTGGGGATATGGACGCGGTTCGTGAGTGGCTGGAACAGGCCCCGGACGAGGACAAAGAGTTCATCACCATGGAGCGCTACCGCTACCTTACCAAAGTGCGCTGCTACCTGGCGCTGGGCGAAAATCTCAAAGCCCTGGCCCTGCTGGAAAAGCTGGGCGAGTATGCGGAGCGCTGCTATCGGACGTACATCCGCATGGAGGCCGGAGTGCTGGGGGCCATCGTGCGCCAGCGGCTTGGGACGGAGTGGGAGCCCATGCTCACCGCCGCCCTGGACGAGGCCGGGAGCTATCGGTTCGTGCGGTTCATCAGCGAGCTGGGCCCGGCCGTCCTGCCACTTTTGAAAGCCCAGAGCCGGGATGGCCCCTGGTTTCGGCAGGTGCTGGACGAAACCAGGCAGATGGCCCGGCGCTACCCACGCTACCTTCTGCCGGGGGTGGCGAGGGAGGACTTCTCCTCCACGGCGCTGGAAATCCTGCGCTTGCAGAGCGAGGGCTTCACGGCCACTCAGATTGCCGGGCGGCTGGGTATGAAGCCGGACACGGTGCGTTATCACATCAAGGAAAATTACCGCAAGCTGGAGGTCGGCGGAAGGGCTGAAGCCATTGCAGCCGCCCGGGGCTTGGGGTTGATATAGAACTAAAATGGAGGTATTACCATGAAGAAAATATTCACTGCAATTCTGATCCTGGCCCTGACCGTTTTCGGGCTTGCCATAGGCGCCAGCGCGGCGGAGGCACCCACGCGGACCACTTACCTTGACCTGTCCAGCCAAACTACTGATGGCAACACAGAGGGCTGGACATGGACAGTGGAGGGGAGCAAGGGAACGCTGACCCTGAACGATCTATACCTGCAAGCGCCCTCTCTTGTTAATGGGCAAGTAAAGGATATGGTCGCTTTCCCGAACGGGATAACCGATGTTCGCATTGTCCTACAGGGCAGCAACATAATCCAAAAGACCGATACATGGCAATGCGACATTTTCGCAGCAGCCGGAAAAAAAGTCACGATCAGTGGGGAGGGCTCGTTGGAGTTCCGTTCGGTGGATGAGAACAGTACCCTGGTCAACTGCGATACCCTTACGATGGAGAGCGGCAAAATAACTATAGCGGAAGGTAGCTCGGCAGGCTACCTGTTCCACACCGAAAAGGACCTAACCATTACTGGCGGTAGTATGACGTTCAAATCCGAGTACGGCATACGATCGGAAAAGGGTCCAATCACAATCAGCGGCGGCAATATAAACCTTACCATGACAAATTTGGGCTATGGTATATATGGCGGGCCAACACTGGCAGGGGGTACGGGTGAAGTGGTGTCCCCATCCATCACAATTTCCGGCGGCACAATTGTCACGGATGGCAGCATCTCTGACGCCTGGTTTAAAGGGCTGTCCATAACCGGCGGCAACATACGTGCGGATCACGAGGTGAGGGGCAACCTATTCTACGAAAGTTCGCCTGGGACGGTGGCTTTGCCTGCGAACTTTACTACGGGACAGCTCTCAACTACAGACGCCTATGCTCTGGAAATCCCAGCGGGTAAAACTCTGGAAGTTCCCGCCGGTGTGCGTGTCCGTACAAACCATCTCAAAAATAATGGGACGCTGGATAACCGCGGCCGTGTGAGCGTGAACAACAGCTATGAGGGAGAAGGAAGGATTACCGGCGGCGGGCTGATCGACTTAACCTCCTCCTATTGGCAGGCTGTGAGCAGTCATGCAGAAAACGCTGTGCTGAACCGTAGTGCAACAGGAAGCATCGACGAAACCGGGTGCTGTTACGTCTATGGAAATGCCACATGGGACACTAGCTGGGGCTATGCTCCCAAGAGTATGTATGTTCCCAAGGGAGGCAAGCTGACGGTTCCCAGCGGCGCGAACATACAGGTGGCCGGAGCGATCACCATTCATGGCGCGGAGAACCTGACCGGGGGCGGGACGGTTACCAGTTCGGCCAATAAATACTACATTGAGTATAGCGAGGATAGCCTTACGCCCGCTGTCGAGATGGACTTGACTTATGACGGGACCAACCTGCGCCAGCAAGTCGAGGAGCAGGCAAAAAAGAGAACTTCAAGCCGATCTGACCCTGACAGCGCCCACAGCCCCGGCCATTGAGTACGGCCAAACGCTGGCGGATGCGCAGCTGTCTGGGGGCAGTGCCGTAAACGACGGGCAGGCAGTTGATGGGGCCTGGTCCTGGGCAAAGCCCCAGACCCGGCCTCTGGCAGGCGGGAGCTATGAGGTGAAGTTCACTCCCAAGGACGCGGCAAACTATGCTGTTGGAGAGGCCCAGGTGGCGGTCAGCGTCAATCCTGCCCAGCCCAAGATAACCATTACCGCCCCCAGCCGCCAGCAGGCGGGCCGCACCGTACCGGTGAGCGTCCGTGTAGAGAATCCTCATGACCCGGATCTTGAAGATGGACTTCCCGTGCCCACAGTCACCTATAAGGTCGGCGAAGGCGAGGAAGTTTGCATTGATCCGCTGTGGCTATGGAAACGATGATGTGAGCCAGGATGACAGCCGTTTTCTAGAAAATGTCCGCAAGGCCAAAGCCGCTGGCGTTCCATACGGCGTGTACCTTTACTCCTATGCGCTGACCGTAACCGAGGCCAGGAGTGAGGCCGCGCACACGCTCCGCCTGCTGAAGCAGATAGACCGCCCCGCGTATGGCGTGTGGTTCGACATGGAGGACGGTGATGGCTACAAGGCCCGGATGGGGATGGGGAACTACCACGATATCCTCGATTTTGACGAATGAGAAGTACAAAGGAGCGGCGCTCCTTCAAAAGAAGTTTACAGTTGACTTTCTGGAGAAAAAGATGAAGGTCAACGAGGGAGAAGTGCCGCAGTATTACATTGAGGAGAGCCACCAGCCTATCATCGACCCGGCGGAGTTCGATAAGGTACAGGCCGAGTTTGCGCGGCGCAAAGGGCTGGGCCATCGCTACAGCGGCGGCAGTATTTTTGCCTCCCGCATCGTTTGCGCCGACTGCGGTGCATTTTACGGCCCCAAGGTCTGGCACTCCAACAGCAAGTACCGCCGCGTTATCTGGCAGTGCAATGAGAAGTTCAGTGGCGAGAAAAAGTGCGCCACTCCGCATCTGCGGGAGGAGGACATCCAGGCCCGGTTCCTGGCGGCGTTCAACAAACTGCTGGGCAGCAAGGATGCTCTGCTGGAGGACTGCCGCTTGATGCAGACCGCCCTCACTGACTGCTCCGCCATTGACGCGGAACTGGACGGGCTGCTCCAGGAAATCGAGGTGGTCACCGAGCTGACCCAGCGGTGCATCCAGGAAAATGCCCAAAGTGCGCAGAGCCAGGAGGAATACACCGAACGCTACAACGGATATGTGGCGAGGTATGAAAAGGCCAAGGCCAGGGCGGATGCCCTCCAAGAGCAGAAAAAGCAGCGGCAGGCCAAGGCCGATGCTATCGGCGGCTTTATGTTTGAACTGTCCGAGCGCGGCGATGCCATCAACGAATTTGATGAACGGCTCTGGCTGGCGGTGGTGGAGAAGGCCACGGCCTACCATGATGGGCGGCTGGTGTTCAGATTCCAGAATGGCAGCGAAATAGAGAGCTGACACAAGCAAAACCCCCGTTGATTCTTCCAAGTGGAATCAGCGGGGATTTACATTGTGTCCATCAATTCGAGGAGCAGGTTTTTCTGGCGGTCGGTCAGAGAACTCCATCGGGCAAATAGCGTTTGTTGTTCCTCGGTCAGCTCCAGCGGATTTCCCTCTGAAAAGAACTGCGCCAATGTGATGCCAAATGCCCTACACACGGCCTCCAAGGTCGGCAGCGTGGGAGCATTGTTCCTGTTGAACATATTCGTAACGGTGGAGTGGGAGAGGCCGGACTCCTTCGCCAGCCGGTAATCTGTCCAGCCCCGTTCTTCCATCAGTTTTTTGATCTGCTTTTGTGCATCCAAGCCATCACCACCCATCTGTAACTATTATAATTCCCGAAATGGTGTTATAATAGGCACGATAGGTAGACAGTGACATCCCCTAAAGGGAAATACGGTTTGCCCGGTTCTCTGCCGGGAAATACTGATTACTGCGAGGAGGTCAGTATGGAAAAACCGAAAACTTTATTTGAACGCTTGGCCCGTCAGCGGGGCATCTCTGTGGAAGAAATGCGGTCCATCATCTCGGCCCGCATAGAACAGGGGATGAATGACCCCGACCCGGTAAAGCGGGCATCTTGGGAGCGGATACCACGGGCCGGGGACATTCCCACCCCGGAGGAATGGCTCCGATATGCGGTGGAGCAGTTGGAGGAGGAAGGGCGCGGTGATCTGCTGCGCTGGTATCCGAATCTTTGACCTGAACTTGAGAATTATTGAAAAGGGTCTTCATTTTTTAAGAGATTTGTGCTAAAATTAAATAATACAGTATTTTTGAGCTAAAGGAAGATGGCCATGAACCCTTTCATTATTTTTGACGTTTCTGGCATAGATGGAATTGCTGTAAACGGAGAATGTCGCGCATTCTCAATTGAACGGCACGAAAATATTACTTCTATCGAAATACTTCAAGATGATCTTTGCATAGTCGGCATAAAGGTGTTTTTTGCCCCAGATATAACTATCGATAGTTCAATAATAGACTCTACACGTCAGTCTGTAGAATTATTTATCACAAATATCATTGGACACCTTGATGCAGTTGTTACTGAATTTTCCGTTCGAACAGGGGATATTTACAATCCAAATGAACAGCCTAAAGATGGTCCTCTCATTATTAATGACATGATATTGATGGTGGATACTCTTTCTGTGACGGTTTCATATCCTATTCAGCGATATGCAGGACTTTTTTTGAATTCGTCTATAGACTTGCGAAAAAAGGACCGATTCACCATCTTCGGAAATATAATGAAAATTGAAAATATTGCTGTTCGATATCTAATGCAGTATGAATTCTTACTGTCACTTATTTCTCAAAATCGTAAGCAAAAAGATGTCACCGATTTTATCAAAAATCAGTTTAACACTTCAAGTGTGCCTACTAAGGTCGGCTTTCATAAAACTCGCCGACCTGGGAAAAATTTTGATGAGGATGATATTACATATTATCGTAATATTTTAGCGCATAATGATTCAAGTGCCATTCCGGAAAATTTTGATCGTACCATTTCAGTTATGAGTAAGGCATTGACGAATGTAATTTTTTTCTACTTAGATCAAACCTAATAAATGTAGAGGATGATTGGCTGCACACCCCCATGGCAAATGCACCCCCTTATCCCAAGGGGGTGCATTTGTATCAGAATAGGCCACCTTTGCCATGAATGGCATACAAAAAAGATACCACCCCTGAAAAACCGCGCTGTGGCGCGGTTTTTTGGCATTCAATGAAGGCAAGCAACGTGCTGTGTGCTTATGTTACAGGTAAGCGAAAAATAGATACGAACCTACGCAAGAAAAGAAGAAGGCGGTATAATGAAGGAGGGATGAAGAAAAACGGA
>NZ_QWLE01000043.1:0-27405 GCF_009917365.1 Neglectibacter sp. X4
CCTCTCACACTGCCTGTAAATAAAAAATTGTTTTAGATGCCTTTCTCAAAGTGTCTAAAACAATTATGACATCCGCCCAAAAAAATTCTTGCTTTTTTTCTGAAAACGTGGTATACTAACGGACGATTCAGTATGCTTTCACGGCGGCGTGCCGAAACCGCTTTCCGGAAGGCCTGCGGACACAAACAACGAACAGGGATAAAGAGGTGAAACGAGAATGAAGCAGAATATACATCCCGACTATCAGGAGACTACTATCACCTGCGCCTGCGGCAACGTGATTAAGACCCGGTCTACCAAGAAGGATATCAAGGTCGAAATATGTTCAAAGTGCCATCCGTTTTTCACGGGCAAGCAGAAGCTGGTTGACACCAGCGGGCGCGTGGATATGTTCAAGAAGCGCTATGGCCTGAAGTAAGCGAGAGTTTTATGAAATCGCTGGAAAATTTTTTGGATGAAAGCGGCAGGCTACTGCGTTTCCCGGCAAAGCAGGCCATGAAGCAGGAGGCTCTCCGGTATTTAGCGGGGAAATTCCAGCGGGGCAGGGCCTATACGGAACGGGAGGTAAACGATCTTCTGAACCAGTGGCACGTTTTTCACGATCCTGCCACACTGCGCCGGGAGCTTTACGACCACCGTTTTCTCAACCGGGACGCTTACGGCACAGCTTACGAGATGGCCCCGGAAGAAACACCATAAGTTTGCGAAACTGAAAGACGGCGTATTTTTGCGCCGTCTTTATCCTTTCGCGGAAGCGGGGAGGGCATGATGGAATATATCACTGTGATGGGCGAGGGCGATGCGGAGTTTGTGGAGAAGAAGTCCCGCTTTATCGGCGCCTGCCGCCCGGTGCGGACGGAGGAGGAGGCCCTGGCCTTTATCAATGAAAAGAAAAAGCGCTTCTGGGACGCCAGCCACAATGTATATGCCTATATCCTCCGGCAGGGAGGCGTGCAGCGGTTTTCCGACGACGGGGAACCCCAGGGCACGGCGGGGATCCCGGTGCTGGAGGCCATGAAGAAGTCCGGGGTGACGGACGCGGTGGTGGTTGCCACCCGGTATTTCGGCGGCATCCTGCTGGGGGGCGGGGGCTTGGTGCGGGCTTATTCCCACACAGCCTCCATCGGGCTGCAGGCGGCAGGGAAGGTGCTGATGCGCCGCTGCCTGCTGCTCTCCGCCTCCTGCGGCTATTCCCTTTACGGCAGGGCTGCCGCTGTTATCCCGGACTGCGGCGGCGTGGTGGACAGCACAGATTTCCTGGAGGATGTTACCCTGCGCTTCCACCTTCCTCCTGAAAGCCTCCCAGCCCTGGAAAAGCGCCTGGCAGATGCCACTGGCGGCAAGGCGGCTATAGCGGAAGAAGGGGAACAGTTTTTTCCCTTCCCCCTTCCCTGACCCCAAAGGCTGCCCCGCTCTATAAAATATACTAAAAGTACATTTTCTCCGGCGCTTCTTTTGAAAAAAACCCAAAAATTCTCGCTTAGAAAAAAGTAATCGGCCTGTTTTTTGCGTATATATTAGGCAAAACCGGACATGCGCTTTAAAGCGCGCGGGAGAAGGGAGTGGACAGGCTGTGACGGTACGAGACGAGATACAGCGGCGGGAAAAGGAAGGGCTGGCCCCCTGGGCGGCCCAGTCCGCAGATACGAAGGGCCGCAGGCGCCCGGAGGAGGAATGCCTCCTGCGCACCCCTTACCAGAGGGACAGGGACAGGGTGATACACTGCAAGTCCTTCCGGCGCTTAAAGCACAAGACCCAGGTGTTCCTCTCCCCAGAGGGGGATCACTACCGCACCCGGCTTACCCACACGCTGGAGGTTTCCCAGATTGCCCGCACCATTGCAAGGGCTTTGCGGCTGAACGAGGATTTGACGGAGGCGGTGGCCCTGGCCCATGATTTGGGGCACACTCCCTTTGGCCACGCCGGGGAGCGGGCCTTGAACGCCTTGATGCCGGGAGGCTTCCGGCACTACGAGCAGAGCGTGCGGGTGATTGAAAGACTGGAAAAGGACGGCAGGGGGCTGAACCTGACCTACGAGGTGGCAAACGGGGTTTTGTGCCACACAGACGGACTGGAGGCGGAAACCGCCGAAGGGCGGATTGTGCGGTGGGCAGACCGCATTGCCTACATAAACCACGATATTGACGACGCCATCCGGGCGGGGGTGCTCCGGGAGGAGGATATCCCGTCGGAAATAACGGACAAGCTGGGGCGCACCAAAACCCAAAGGCTTACCACCCTGATAAGCTCTGTGGTGGCAAACAGCTTTGAAGGCCTTATCGGCATGGATGAGAACGTGCGGGATGCCTACGAGAAGCTGCAAGGCTTTATGCATGAGGCGGTATATCTTAACGAGTATGCCAAAAAAGAAGAGACAAAGGTGCCCCACATTATCAAGAGCCTGTACCTGTATTTCCTTCAGCACCCGGAAAGGCTGCCGGATTATATGCAGGAAATTGCCAAAGAAGAAGGCCCTCAGCGGGCGGCCTGCGACTATGTGGCGGGCATGACGGATCATTTTGCTATCACCAGCTATCAGGATCTGTTTATCCCCAAGGCATGGCATCTGGGCGTCTAAAAGTGTCTGAGCAGCGCGGCTTGCATACCCGGATACCGGGCCGGAGGGGGCGCTGCTTTCACAGCAGGCGGGACAGTTGGCTTTAGGGTCTTGGTCTGGCTGAACTCTGCACGTTTGGGCACCGGGCCGGAGAGGCTGTGACTCTCACAGCGGATGGGGCGGTTGGTTTTTGGGTCAAGCCTTTTTTCAAAAAGGCTTGAAAGGAGGGGTGGGCAAATGGCGTTTTCGCCGGAATTTCTGCGGGAGCTGGAAGCCCGCAGCCCTATTGAGGACATTGCGGCGGGATATGTGCAGCTTAAGCGCCGGGGAAAAAACCTGGTGGGGCTGTGTCCCTTCCACAATGAAAAGACACCCTCCTTTAACCTGTACCCGGACAACAACTCCTACTACTGCTTCGGGTGCTCCAACGGGGGCGGGGTTATCCAGTTTGTCATGAATATCGAGCGGCTGGACTTCCCCGAGGCTGTCCGATGGCTTGCCCAACGGGCAGGCATGGCCCTGCCGGAGGAGGGCGGGGACGACAGCATGACCCGGCTGCGTATGCGCATTCTGGAAATAAACCGGGAAGCCGGGCGGTTTTTCTTTAAAACCCTGGGCACCCCAGAGGGCAGGCCGGGGCTGGACTATTTCCAGCGGCGGGGTCTGGACGGGCAGACCATCCGGCACTTTGGGCTGGGGTATGCCCCGGACTCAGGGTTTGCCCTGGTAAACCACCTGCGCGGCAAGGGGTATGCACCGGAAGAACTGGTGCAGGCGGACGTGGCCCGCATGTCCAGGAACAACAACCCCTACGACCGCTACCGGGGCCGGGTGATGTTCCCTATTTTCGATTTGCGGGGAAACGTGGTGGCCTTTGGAGGGCGGATTCTCACAGACGAGAAGCCCAAGTATATCAACACCACGGACACCCCGGTTTATCACAAAAGCAGCGGGCTTTTTGCCATGAACTTTGCGAAAAACCAGGGCAGCCGCACCTTGATACTGGCGGAAGGATATATGGACGTGATAGCCCTGCACAGGGCAGGGTTTACAAACGCCATTGCGTCTTTGGGCACCTCCCTTACCGAGGAGCAGGCCCGGGTGATAAAGCGCTATGCCGACGAGGCAATACTCTGCTATGATTCCGATGAGGCCGGGCGCAGGGCTACCCAGCGGGCCATTCCCATCCTGCGGGGGACAGGGCTGCGGGTGCGGGTGGTGACAGTGCCGGGGGGCAAAGATCCGGACGAATTTATGAAGCTTCATGGGGAAAACGGGCCTTTGCGCTTTAAGCAGCTTTTAAAGAGCGGGGGCACTGATGTGGAATACCGCATGGACGCAATCCGGGAAAAGTATGATCTGGAGACGAACGAGGGCAAGGTGGCTTACCTGCGGGAGGCGGTGGAGCAGGTGATTTCCCGCATCGGGGAGCCGACAGAGCGGGAGGTCTATGCCCAGAAGCTTTCCCGGGAAACCGGGGTGGATACAGCCGGGATTCTGGCCACAGCCGGAAGGCAGGCAGCCCGGGAATCGAAAAAGAAAGAAAAGAAGCTTATACGGGAGCAGCAGGAAATCAAGGCTGTGAAAGCAGGGGCCAACCCGGAGAAGGAGAAGCACCTGCGGGCAGCCCTGGCGGAAGAGCGGGTGCTGGCGTTCCTCTACCGGAACCAGGACAGGGCAAAGGCCCTGGAAGCGCTGCTGCCGCCGGAAAAATTCGTGACAGCATATAACAGGAGAGTATATAAGCTTTTGCTGGGTAAAATACGGTATGCAGAAGTATCATTGGCAGATTTTTCCCAGGAGCTTACCGGGGAGGAAGCAGCGGAGTTTACCCGCATCCTGGCGGAGACGGCGGAGGTGCCTTCCCAGTGGAAGGACATGGAGGCATACGCCAGGATTATCAAAACAGACGGGGGCTTTTCAGACCCCGCGTGGGTGCGGGAAGCCTCTAAAGAGGACATACAGCGGAGGATACAGGCGCTGCGGGACAGGAAGGCATAGCAGCAAGGGCACAGGACAGGCATAAAGAAAGGGATGGGTATACGCATGGGCGCACAGCCGGACAAGAAAACGATTATTAAAGACCTGGTGGAGCTGGGAAAAGGCAAGGGCCAACTGAGCACAAAGGAAATCCTGGACGCGCTGGGGGAGCTGGACTTTGACCCGGAGCACATAGAAAAATTCTATGATACGCTGGAGAGCCACGGCGTGGAAATCGTGGAGGACTTTGACGATATCCAACTGGACGACGCAGAGCTTGCCAAGGTGAGCGGCGGGGATCCCATGGAGCCGGGCATTGGCGCGGACGGGGTTTCCATTGACGACCCGGTGAAAGTGTATTTAAAGGAAATTGGCCGGGTGCCCCTTCTGACCCCGGAAGAGGAAAAGGATTTGGCGGTGCGGATTTCCGCCGGGGACGAGAGCGCCAAGAAGCGGCTTTCAGAGGCCAACCTCCGCCTGGTGGTGAGCATTGCCAAGCGGTATCTGGGAAGGGGGATGCAGTTCCTGGATTTAATCCAGGAAGGCAACCTGGGGCTTATCAAGGCTGTAGAAAAATTCGACTACACCAAGGGCTTTAAATTTTCCACCTATGCCACCTGGTGGATCCGCCAAGCCATCACCAGGGCCATTGCCGACCAGGCCCGCACCATCCGCATCCCGGTGCATATGGTGGAAACCATCAACAAGGTGAAGAAGGTTTCCAGCCAGCTTCTGCACCAGAACGGCCGGGAACCCAGCGCCGAGGAGGTTGCCGAGGAGCTGGAGATGCCGGTGGACAAGGTGCGGGAGATTATGCGGGTGGCCCAGGAGCCTGTATCCTTGGAAACGCCTATAGGCGAAGAGGAGGACAGCCACCTGGGGGACTTTATCCCTGACGACGAGGCCCCCGCCCCGGCAGACGCGGCCTCCCACACCCTTTTGAAGGAAACCCTGGGCAATGTGCTGGACAGCCTCACCACCCGGGAAGCCAAGGTGCTGTGCCTGCGGTTTGGCCTGGAGGACGGGAGAAGCCGGACGCTGGAGGAAGTTGGCAAGGAATTTAACGTGACAAGAGAGCGGATCCGGCAGATTGAGGCCAAGGCCCTGCGGAAGCTCCGGCACCCCAGCCGGAGCAAAAAGCTGAAGGATTTCCTGGACTGAGCGGCACAATGCCCCGCCTGATTCACAAAGGCCGGCTGGAAACAGACACTCTGAGGAAAGATGATGGAGTAGCGTATGTTCATGACACTGGAAGCGGACTACGCCGTACGAATCGTAGAATATCTGACAAAGCACCCCTGCCGGTGCGACGCCAGAACCATTTCCGAGCAGATGCAGATCCCCCAGCGGTTTTCCCTAAAAATCCTGCGGGAGCTGGTGGCAAAAGGCATGGTGTGCTCCTATAAAGGGGCAAAGGGCGGGTACACCCTGGCAAAGGGTCCGGAGGAGATAACCCTGCGGCAGGTGATCGAATCGGTGGAAGGGGAATATATGCTCAGCCGGTGCCAGAAGGAGGAGTATAGCTGCGGGCGCGCCCACTGCAGGCTGCATAAAATCTATGAGAAGATTTCCGAAGATGTGCGGCGGGAACTTGACAGCTACACCTTTGACGTGATTTGCGCGGAGGAAAAGGAGGGCTGCTGCGATGGTGCCGCTGGTTTTGATAAAGCGGAACAGGATACTGGCTAAGCTGAAAAAGGCCGGGTCCGTAAGCCCCCAGGCGGCAGTGACCCTGGAGCAGGCCGGCGTGGCAAAGGGCGACCGGAATTATCCGGGCCTTGTGGCGATGATGCTGCGGGAGGGAGACATCCTGGCGGCGGAGGAAGCAGGGAACCGGTTTTACCTGGGGAAAAAATGGAACTAAAAAAGCTGAGGTTAGATAACGTAACTTCTGAAAGTATAGGAAAATCAAGGTTTTCGAGCGGCGGACAAGCATGATATGTACTAAAAAATCGAATATCGGCGCATGAGCGACGTTCATATCCCCTGCCGGGGAGATGGGACGCCGCTTTTTTATGTCCAGACACCGAAAGGAGCGGAGAACCATGCCAGTATTCCGCGTGGAGAGGAACAAAGGGTACACGGTGATGTCGAACCATCACCTGCGGAACAAAGATCTGACCCTGAAAGCCAAGGGCCTGTTGTCGCAAATGTTGTCACTCCCGGAAGATTGGGACTATACGTTAAAGGGCCTGGCCCTTATCAACCGGGAAAAGATCGACGCCATCCGGCAGGCTATCCGGGAGTTGGAGCAGGCGGGGTACATCGTCCGTTCGCGGGAGCGTGACGAACGGGGACGGCTGCGGGGCGCGGACTATGTGATCTATGAACAGCCGCAGACGCCGCCTGCATTGGATTTACCTACGTTGGAAAATCCAACATTGGATAATCCTACGCAGGAAAAACCTATGTTGGAAAATCCAACGCAATTAAATAAAGATATACAAAGTAAAGACCCAAGAATTACAGACCTATCAATTACCCATTCCTTTCCCTCCCTTTCGCCCCCTCCCGCTGGGGCTGTTGCGGCTTCGCCGCCGGAAAGGAACGGAACGGAAGCGGCCACACAGAGCGCCGTTGAGATTTATCGGGAGATCATCAAGGAGAATATCGAATACGACCACCTCCTGCACCACTCCAAGATCGACCCGGAGGAATTGGACGGCATCGTGGAATTGCTGGTGGAAACCGTCTGCACAGCCCGCAAGACAATCCGTGTCGCCGGGGACGACTACCCCGCCGAGCTGGTAAAGGCCAAGCTAATGAAACTGAACAGCGGCCACATTGAGTTCGTCATGGACTGTATGCGGGAGAACACCACGAAAATCCGCAACATCAAGAAATACCTGCTGGGGCTGCTGTTCTTTTTTCACTCTTATACTTCCTTTAACTTTGCCTTTGGACACTCCCTTTCTTTCCCCGCGCCTTGACAGT
Organism: Neglectibacter sp. X4; assembly: GCF_009917365.1. Taxonomy (NCBI): domain Bacteria; kingdom Bacillati; phylum Bacillota; class Clostridia; order Eubacteriales; family Oscillospiraceae; genus Neglectibacter; species Neglectibacter sp. X4. The sequence continues at coordinate 7,472 of NZ_QWLE01000043.1, forward strand.
GCATGGAAATTGTGGTACTATTCAATTGAAAGAAAGCTCTTTACTTTCATATGAAAAGAAAGAAGGCGGCATATGGACTATTTTGGCAGGCTCAGCCCCCGGATGGCGGATTTCCGGGAGGCGCTTTTGGGAACACAGCCCCAAATCTGCGTAGAGCGGGCTGTACTCACCACCCAGTCTTACCGGGAGCATAGCGACAAGCCCCTTGCCATCAAGCGGGCTTTGATGCTGGAAAACGTTTTGTCCCACATGAGCATTTTCATTGAGCCTCAAACCCTGCTGGCGGGGAACCAGGCAAGCACCAACCGCAGCGCCCCCATTTTCCCGGAATATGCCATGCAGTGGGTGATAGACGAGCTGGACTCCTTTGACAAACGGGATGGGGACGTGTTCCGCATCACAGAGGAGAATAAAGAAAAGCTGCGGGAAATCGCCCCCTTCTGGGAGCACAACACCCTGCTGGACAGAGGGCTGGCAGCGTTCCCGCCTCACTCGAAGCTGTATTACGACCTGGGCATTATCAAGTCCGAGGGCAACATCACCAGCGGCGACGCCCACTGCGCGGTAAACTATGGGGGCTTGCTGGGCCTGGGGCTGAAGGACTATGCCCGCCGGGCAAAGGAGAAGCTGGACGCACTGGATTTGACAGATTACAAAAACATACAGAAAAGCTATTTCTACCGGGCCATCCTCATTGTGGCAGAGGCTGTGAAAGCTTTCGCCAAACGGTATGCAGACTTAGCGGCGGAAATTGCCGCCAAAACCCAGGATGAAGCCCGCAAAAAGGAGCTTCTGGAAATGAGCCGCATCCTCTATAAGGTGCCCTGGGAGCCGGCGGAAACCTTCCGGGAGGCTGTGCAGAGCCTGTGGCTTGTCCACCTGGTTTTGCAGATAGAGTCAAACGGGCACAGCCTGTCTTACGGCAGGATGGATCAGTATCTGAACCCCTACTATGAGCGGGATTTGGCGGAAGGGAAAATCACAAAGGAGCAGGCGGAAGAGCTGCTGTGCTGCCTGTGGCTGAAAACCTACACCATTAATAAGATCCGTTCCTGGAGCCACACCCAGTTTTCCGCCGGATCGCCCTTGTACCAGAACGTAACGGTGGGGGGCCAGACAGCAGACGGCAAAGACGCCACGAACCTCCTTTCCTGGCTTATCATCCGCACAGTGGCCCGGTGCCACCTTACCCAGCCGAACCTGACCGTCCGCTACCATAAAAACCTCCCCGATGATTTCCTCCGGGAGTGCATCCAGGTGGTGCGCTGCGGATTCGGCATGCCCGCCTTTAACAATGACGAAATTATTATCCCCAGCTTTATTGAGAAAGGGGTAAAGCCGGAGGATGCTTACAACTACAGCGCCATTGGATGCGTGGAAACCGCTGTCCCTGGCAAGTGGGGCTACCGCTGCACAGGCATGAGCTTTTTAAATTTCCCCAAAGCCCTGCTCATTGCCATGAACAATGGGGTTGACCCGGCCTCTGGCACAAAACTGTGCCAGGGCATAGGCCACTTTAAGGATTTCACTTCGTTTGACCAGGTGCTCCAGTGCTGGGATAAGGTGATACGGGAGATGTGCCGCCAGTGTACCATTATAGACGCTACCTGCGATATGGTTTTGGAGCAGGACACTGCCGACATCCTCTGTTCTGCCCTCACCGACGATTGTATTGAGCGGGGCCTGAACATGAAGGAGGGCGGCGCGGTATACGACTTTATCAGCGACCTGCAGGTGGGCATTGCCAACCTGGCGGACAGCTTAGCCGCCATGAAGAAGGTGGTTTTTGAGGACAAGGCTGTATCTCCTGCAGAGCTTTGGCAGGCCCTTCAGGCTGACTTTGAAGGCCCCCGCTATGAGGAAATCCGGGAGCTTTTGCAGGCTGCCCCCAAGTATGGCAACGATGACGACTATGTAGATATGCTGGTGGTAGCCGCCTATAACGTGTATATTGACGAAATGAAAAAGTATCACAACACCCGTTACGGCCGCGGCCCCATTGGCGGCGTATACTATGCGGGCACCAGCTCTATCTCCGCCAACGTCCCACAGGGCGCAGGCACCCTTGCCACCCCGGACGGGCGCAAAAAAGGCGAGCCTTTAGCCGAAGGCTGCTCCCCCAGCCACGCCGCCGACAAAAACGGCCCCACCGCTGTGTTTAAAAGCGTGTCAAAGCTGCCCACAAAGGAAATTACCGGAGGCGTGCTGTTAAATCAGAAGGTTACCCCCCAACTGCTGGAAAAGGAAGAAAGCTGCCAGAAGCTGATGCTCCTGCTGCGCACCTTCTTTAACCGCCTCCAGGGCTACCATGTCCAGTTCAACGTGGTAAGCCGGGAAACCCTCCTGGACGCCCAGGCCCATCCGGAAAACCACCGGGATCTCATTGTCCGGGTGGCAGGCTACAGCGCTTTCTTTAACGTCCTCTCCCGGAAAACCCAGGACGACATCATCGCCCGCACAGAGCAGGTGTTCTAGGCGCCTGCTGGGGGTTCTGGGTCTCGCCTGCCGGCTCAATCAGCGCCTGACGGTTCCCAATGGGAACCAGCGCCCCCAGACCCCTGCAAACCCTTTTGATGAGAAGGGGAACCAATTTTTTACAGGAAGGTATGGAAATAGATGAAGCTGTTGATAGATACCGCGGACATACAGGCCATAGAGCGCCTGTGGAAGGTTTACCCCCTAACAGGCGTCACCACCAATCCCACCATTTTGAAAAAATCCGGGCAGCCGCCTTTTAAGGTGCTGCATGACATCCGCGCCCTCATTGGGCAGGAGGCCCAGCTTCACGCCCAGGCTGTGTCCTCCTGCCCGGAAGAGGTGCTGGAGGAAGCCCGGCGCATTGTAAAAGAACTGGGCGCTAATACCTTTGTGAAGGTGCCCGCTGTACCCTGGGGCTTTCAGGCCATGAAGCTTTTGGCGGCAGAGGGTATCCCCGTTACCGCCACAGCCATATACACCCCCATGCAGGCATATCTGGCGGGCATGTGCGGGGCAAAATATGCCGCGCCCTATGTAAACCGTATCGACAACATGGGCTGTGACGGTATTAGGGCCGCACAGGAAATCCATGACATCTTCGAGAAAAACAGCATCCCCTGCCAAGTGCTTGCCGCCAGCTTTAAAAACTCCCAGCAGGTGCTGGAGCTGTGCAAGCATGGGGTAGGCGCTGCCACCCTTCCCCCAGAGGTGCTGGAAGCCCTTGTGAAAAACCCTGCCATAGACAGCGCTGTGCTGGCCTTTGTGCAGGACTTTGAAGCCCTTGCAGGCCCTGGACGCACCATGCGGGACTGTTTATAGGTAACGCAGTTCAAAGGAGGCAGAATGCCTCTTTTGAACTAAGTGGCTCAGCCGTCTGGCTTGAAAACCGGGATGTGCCGATTTTTTCAAGTGCGTTTACTATAAGCCGGCTTTGCCGGAAAACACAGACGCAAAAAAGCCGCGCCCCTTCTACAAGAGGCGCGGCTTTTTGGGACTTATTTATATTTCCGCCGCCACTGGTTCACCACCGCCAGCAGGGCAAATCCCAGCACCAGAGCGCCCAGGACAAAGCAGACGGCCAGGAACAGGGGCGTCCAATGGAGGGTGCCCTGCAAAAGGCCATGGAAGGCTTTAAAGGGCCAGCTTAATACTGTGAACACAGCGGAAAGCAAACTCCCGCCCAGGTTCAGCAGCGCGCACAGGAGATCCCACATAAAATGGGCGCAGGCACTAATCAGTTCAAAAATCGCGCTTATCATTATAACAGCTCCTTACGGGTAAAATTGGGTTATATGCACTTCGCAAAAGTTTTTGGGGAATCATACGCTTTATTTAAGCCCCTTATGGCGGAGGAATCAGCCCTGCTCTACAATTTTATAATAGGTGCGGGCAGTGCATGCATAGATGATGAAATAGAACAGGGCAAAGACTGCCACGCAGCCGATGGTGGAAAACAGGACGAGCTGGTAGTTTACCATATTCATCAGGGTCATGATCCGCTGGAGCATGGGGAAAGCAAAGACGAGGTGGAGTATGGCGGCAAGCAGGGGCAGGAAGAACACCAGGATAATCTGGCTGTGGATGCTGCGCTTCACCTCCTGGCGGCTCATGCCTACCTTCTGCATGATGGAGAAGCGGCGGGCATCCTCATAGCCCTCGGAAATCTGCTTATAGTAGATAATCAGCGCCGTCCCCATAAGGAACAGAAGGCCTAAGAACATGCCCAGGAAGAACAGGCCGCCATACAGGGAGAGGAAATCCTCCCGGGCGTTAAAGGCATCGTCTGTGCGCAGGTATTCAAACTTTACCCCCGCCATGGGGAAATCCTCCTCGATGTGTCTGTCCATGGCATCGGAAAAGGCCTGCAAGGACTCGTCATCCCCGCTCAGGTCAAAATAATAGTACCACTGGGGCACATCCGCTCTATAGACACCGATCTGCTCCTGGCTTAACAGGGACAAGAGGGTTTCTTCGTCTGGGAACACGATGGTGTACACCTCGTACACCACGGCGTTCATCTCCCCTTCCGCAGCATAGTCCGTTTCCTTGACGGAAAACTCCTTACCATCAAAAGAGATGGCGGGGCTGTCGAAGCTGTTCCGGGGGTCGGACAGCAGCACCTGTCCTGGCTCCAGGGATTCCTGCCGCCCGGAAAAGCGGTTGAACTCCTCCAGGGTGCAGGCCTGGAAAATGGCATAGGTGGTGCTGTAGCTGTCGTCTCCGATGTGGAAGTCTGTGCCTGTGCGGGCTGTGCTCCACATACGCACCTTGTATTCATAGGCATTTTCCTGGGACACTCCCAGCTTTGCGGCCTCCTCTCCCGCCAGCGTGTGCATCGTCTCGATGGCGGCGTCGTTTGGGTTTTGCATGATAAGGGAATACTCCCGGGGATAGCGGCTGTGTATTAAATCCTCAATGCCTGTGTAGAGGGAGAAGGTGGTGGACACTGTCACCAACAAACAGGTGGACAAAATGCAGATGGAGGCAAGGCCCGCAGCGTTCTGCTTCATGCGGTAGAGCATACCGGAAACAGCGGTGAAATGCCGGGTTTTGTAATAGAAGCGCTTGTTTTTCTTCAAAAGCTTTAAAAGGGCGGTGATGCCTGTCACAAACAGCAGGTAGGTGCCCAGAATCACCAGGACAACGGCGATGAAGAAGAACATCATGGCTTCAATGGGAGACTGGATGGTAACTGCCAGATAATACCCGGCCCCCAGCAGCAGGACGCCCAGCACTGCCAGCAGCCAGTGGGCTTTCGGCTCTTTTTCCCCCACCTCGCCGCCATGGAGCAGCTCAATAGGCTTGCTGAGCCGCACCTGCAAGACATTATACAAAAGAAGCAGGAAGAAAATCGCCAGGAACAAAATGACCGTAGCTGCCAGAGCTTTAGGGGGCACCAGAAAGGCGATGGGCACCGTAAGCCCCAGCACCTTCTGCAAGGCCAGGAACAGCACCTTGGAAAAGAGGATGCCCATTCCCAGGCCCAGCACAAGGGTGGCAAGGGCTGTCAGCAGGGTTTCCGCCAGGATGACCCGGGCAATGTGGCGCTTCTCCATGCCTAAGATGTTATAAATCCCCAGCTCCTTTTTCCGGCGCTTCATGATAAAGCTGTTGGTGTAGAACAGGAAGATCACAGCGAATATGCCGATAACGTACACGCCCAACTCCATCATGGCTGCTACAGAGTTGCCGCCATACATGGCACTTTTGTCAATGCCCCCGCCTAAAGCGCAGAGCATGTAAAACATCATGCAGATACCGGTGGAGGAGAGCAGATAGGGCAGGGTAAGGCGGTAATTCTTCCGCAGGTTGCCCCAGGAAAGCTTCCAATACAGGCCTTTAGCCATGGTATGCGCCCCCTTCCTCCCTGCTGGTGGCAAGGACTGTGAGGGTATCGGAAATTTTCTGGTACATCTGATCCCCGTCCATGTCCCCTCTGTAAATCTGGTGGAACACCTGGCCGTCTTTAATAAACAGCACCCGCCCGGCCCGGCTGGCGGCCTGGATGGAGTGGGTAACCATGAGGATGGTCTGGCCCCGGCTGTTTATGTCCTCGAAAATCTGCAATATCTGCCCGGCAGAGCGGGAGTCCAGCGCCCCGGTGGGTTCATCCGCCAGAATGAGCTGGGGATTTGTGATGATGGCCCGGGCAATGGCGGTGCGCTGCTTCTGCCCGCCGGAAACCTCATAGGGGAATTTCTGCAGGATGTCTACAATCCCCAGCCCCCGGGCAATGGGTTCCAGACGCTTTTGCATCTCGTCAAATTTCTTCCCAGCCAGCACCAGGGGCAAAAAGATGTTGTCCTGGATAGAAAAGGTATCCAGAAGGTTGAAATCCTGGAACACAAAGCCCAAATTATCCCGGCGGAAGGCGGAAATCTCCTTTTCCCCCAAAGTGCAGATATTCCGCATGTTTAAAAAGATTTCCCCGCCCGTGGGCTTATCCAGCCCTGCCAGGATGTTTAAGAGGGTGGTTTTGCCAGAGCCGGATTCACCCATAATAGCGGTGAACTCCCCCTGCTCCACGGTAAAATCCACATCCGCCAAGGCCTGCACCTTGGCCCCGCCCAGGCGGGTGGCGTATATTTTCTTCACATGCTGCACGCTTAACAATGCCATTTCCAATTACTCCTTTTCTATAAGGCCGCCTTTCGCCGCCCTCCTTTTTTCTGCTTCCAGTATACCCGCTAGTTTTTACGAAAACCTTACGGCGGCATTACAAATCGGAAAGACTGTCTTACACTTTTGTAAGGCAGCCTCCGGCGGGAAAGGAAACTTTTTTAAGGAAAAGAAGTTCAAAAGATTGCCTTCGGCAACTTTCTTTATCAATCTTCAAAAACCTTTATCCATCAAAACGGCAGAGAACCGGGCACAGTACGTTTTTATTCCCCGCCGCTTTGTGCATCCCAGAAGTTTTTGGGGGTGGCCAGAGACAGAAAAAGCCGGCGCAGCTTAAACGCCGCGCCGGCCCGTGTTTCTGTATTTCCGCCTTAGTCCTCGCCGTTTTCAGCCTTTGCGGCCTCAATAGCCTTCTGAGCCACATTAGCGGGGGCTTCCTCATACCGCTCAAACTCAAAGGTAAAGCTGCCCCGGCCCTGGGTACACTGGCGCACAAAGGTGCTGAAATCATGCATCTCCGCCATGGGGGCCTCTGCCTCTACCGTCTGCTTGCCTGCGCCCGCAGGCTCCATGCCCAGCACGCGGCCCCGGCGCTTGTTCACCTCGCCCATGATGTCGCCCATGTTGCCGTCAGGCACAGTGGCCCGCAGGTGCCCGATAGGCTCCAGCAGCACAGGGTTTGCCTGGGGCATGCCGTTCTTATAGGCAATGGTTGCCGCCATCTTAAAGGACATTTCAGAGGAGTCTACCGGATGGTAAGAGCCGTCATACAGGGTGGCAGACAGGCCCACCACAGGGTATCCTGCCAGCGGCCCCTTGAGGATGCACTCCCGCAGGCCCTTTTCCACAGCGGGGAAGAAGCCCTTGGGCACAGAACCACCTACAACCCGCTCATTAAACTCCAGGCCCTCGCTGTCGCAGGGGGCAAACTCTATCCACACATCGCCAAACTGCCCATGGCCGCCGGTCTGCTTCTTGTGCCGACCCTGCACCTGCACCTTTTTGCGGATAGTCTCCCTGTAAGGCACCTTGGGATCCTTCAAAGTAATCTCCACGCCGAACTTGGCCTTGAGCTTTGACACAATCACATCCAGGTGCTGCTCGCCCAGGCCGCTTACCACCAGCTCGTGGGTTTCTGTGTTGGACTGGAACCGGATGGTGGGATCTTCCTCTGCCAGCCGCAGCATCCCCTGGGCAATCTTGTCCTCTTCGCCCTTCTTTTTCGGCACAATAGCCATAGACAAGGTGGGAGTGGGATACTCCACGCCTTCCAGGACAACCTTCCGGGCCGGGCTGCACAGGGTGTCCCCTGTGTTGGTGGCGGTAAGCTTGGGGATGGCGCCGATATCGCCTGCGCCGATAAACTTCACATCCTCCTGCTTCTTGCCTGTCATCATCACAGTCTTGCCCACCCGCTCCGTGTTGCCGGTGCGCATGTTCACAAGCTGGGACTCTGTAGAAATCTTGCCGGATATCACTTTTAAATAGGAAAGCTTGCCGATAAAGGGATCTGCCACAGTCTTAAAGACAATGGCCGCCGCAGCGCCCTCGCTGTTGACTGTAAGCTCCACAGGCTCTCCGTCCACATCTGTGCCGATTTCCCCGGCCTTTTCCTGGGCGGAGGGGGCAAGCCAGGCAAGGCCGTCCATAAACTGCTCCATGCCCCGCATAAGCATGGCGTCCCCGCAGAACACAGGCGTGATGGTGCCGGACTTCACGCCCTTGCTCACGCCTACAATCACTTCCTCGGGGGTGAACTCTTCCCCGGCGAAATACTTCTCAAACAGCGCGTCATCTGTCTCCGCCACAGCCTCATAAATGGCGGTGCGCAGGCCTTCCAGCCTGTCGCCCATGTCAGGGATGGCCACCTGCACAGGCTTGCCGTCGGAATAATCGTAAGCCTTATACTCCAGCAAATTCACATAGATGTTGGCCTGGCCGTCCTGAATATAGGGCACCACCACCGGGCACACCGAAGGGCCGAACTGGGCCTTCAAATCCTCAAAAACCCGGTAGAACCGGGCGCTCTCGTCGCACAGGCCGTTTACAAAGAAAATTTTCGCCAAATCCCGCTTAGACGCAGCCTCAAAGGCTTTCTCCGTACCCACAGCTACCCCGTCTTTGCCGGGGATAACTACCAGCACTGTGTCGGCGGCCCGCATAGCCTCGCACATGCCGCCCTCAAAGTCGAAAAGCCCGGGGGCGTCCAGCAGGTTTATCTTCTTGTTTTTCCATTCCAGCGGGGCAACCGCCGCGCCGATAGAGGTTTTCCGGCGGATTTCCTCGGGGTCAAAGTCGCAGACCGTGTTGCCGTCCCCCACCTTGCCCCGGCGGTCGGACATCCCGGCAAGATACAGCATGGCTTCCGCCAGGGAGGTTTTGCCTGCCCCGCCATGGCCCGCAACCGCCAGATTGATAATGTTCTTTTCCTGATATTGGTTCATAAGCGTTTGCCCCTTCCACAGGCTTCATAAGTATTTTGCACAAGCCCCAAAGCCTGCCCTAAAAACCGTTTTCAAGGCAGACCCTGCAAGGCTTTTTCTATTATATAGCATTCTGCCGAAAAACACAAGGACAAATGTGAAAAAATATCTGAATTTTCTGTAAAGCACCTTTCTTTTTTGTGTATTTTGGGACAGTCCGCCTGCTTGGAGGCTGGTCAAAACAGATGCAGGGCGGCTTCCTTTCCGGAAAACCTCCCTGCAACCCCAGTGCGTATATACCCTTCACTTCACAACCTGATATACTGTAATCGTATGCAGCACGCTGCCCGCCAGGACGAACAGGTGGAAAACCGAATGGATATAGGGAATTTTCTTCCCCATGCCATAGAGGACGGCTCCCAGGGTGTAGCACAGCCCCCCTGCCAGCAGGCACCAGAAGCCTGCCGGGCTGACGTTCTGGGTGAAGGTTTTCATGGCAAAAACCACCACCCAGCCCATGGCGAGGTAACAAATCATGGAAACTATTTTAAAGCGCTCCACACTGATGGCATTGAGTACAATGCCCAGCACCGCTGCCGCCCACACCAGGGCAAACATGGCCCATCCCTGAATGCCCCCCAGGCTGACAAGGGTGATGGGGGTATAGGTTCCGGCTATCAGCAGGAAGATCGTGCAGTGGTCTAAAGAGCGGAACACCACCTTGGCTTTGTTCAGCCCCAAAGCGTGGTATAGGGTGGAGACAGTGTACAGCAGCACCATGGTGGCCCCGTAAATGGAAACGCTGGATACCTTCAAAGGCGTTTTTTCACAGAACACCAGCAGCAGCACCAGACCCGCCACTGCCAGCAGCGCCGATACCCCATGGGACACAGAGGAGAAAATCTCCTCTCCCAGGGTGTACCGGGGCAGTCCCAGCCGTCTGCGCTTTTCCGCCTGCTGCTCTCTTTTTTGCATCAAATTCATTTTCATTGCCTGCTCCATAGCTTCCGTCCTTTCCGGTGGCTGCTTTGAAAACAACCCCTGCGCAGAGATTCGACATTTTTGCGACATCTAGTTTTTAAAACCATTTATGATGATAGTATACTCCTTATAAAAAGAAAAATCAACCGCTTTCAGGAAGAAGTTTGTGAATTTTTTAAAAACCTTTTTCCAGTGTTGACTTTTTTGCACTGCTATGCTAATATTTTCTATACCGTCATTCCTGCCCGCTGTCTGCTGTACGTTGCACAGAACCGCGCTGGCATAGCCAAACTGTATTTTGCCCCTCCGTGTCATGGGGCCGGATGCCTTGGCTTGCCGCGCTTTTTTTATGGCGCCAGCGGCGCAGAACCTTTTTTGAAAAAACCATTTTGACACGCTTTCAGCGCACGAGGTACATATGTTATGAAAAAGAAGAAAAAAGAGAAGGAACAGAAAAAGTCCACCATCCTGCGGTTTTACCCCTATACCAAGGGGTTCCGGCTGCAATTTGTGCTGTCCATGGTGATGGTGGTCATTTCCGTTATCGCAAACTATATGACTCCCCAGGTCATCCGGGTCACTGTGGACTCTGTCATAAACGACAACGCTTTCCAGCTTCCCGGCTTCCTTTCAGGGTGGATAGCGTCCATCGGAGGGGAGGAGGCCCTGCGGGAGCTGCTCCGGGGCAGCATTGCCATATGCGCGGCAGTGTCCCTGGGCTTTGCCGCCATTGCAAGCCTTAGCAGCTACTCTTCCCGCATGAACCTGGCCCGGGCCTGCGAGGGCACTGTGGCCAGAATCCGCGACACCCTGTTTGGGCACATCCAGCGCCTGCCCTATGCCTGGCACAACTCCCACCAGACCGGGGACATTATCCAGCGCTGCACCATGGACGTGGATCTCATCCGCAACTTTGTCAGCGACCAGCTTATGGAGTGCATCCGCATTTTCCTGCTGATTGTAGTCTCCCTGGGGCTTATGTTCGCCATGAACGTGCGGCTGTCCCTGCTGGTCACCGCCTTTATCCCTGTGGTGTTTGTCACCTCTTTCGTTTTCTTCGGCATTGTGGGCAAAAAGTTCCAGAAAGCCGATGAAACAGAAGGGGAACTGACCGCCCTGGTGCAGGAAAACCTCACCGGCGTGCGGGTGGTGCGGGCTTTTGGCCGGGAGCGCTTTGAAATCGACCGCTTTAATAAGAAAAACGAAGAATTCACAGGCATGTGGGTGCGCCTGGGCAAGGTGATGGGCATTAACTGGGGCCTGGGAGACTTTTTCGCAGGCTTTCAGGTGTGCGTTATCATTGTGGCAGGGGCTTTCCTGGTGGAGCGGGGGGAGCTTACCGCCGGGGAGTTTTTGGCCTTTGCGGCTTACAACTCCATGCTGGTGTGGCCTGTGCGCAACCTGGGCCGCCTGCTCAGCGAGCTGAGCAAAACCACCATCAGCGCCACCCGCCTGTTTGACATCCTGGACGCCAAAGAGGAAGAAAACTGCCCCAGCCCTGTTTCCCCCGCCCTCACCGGAGACATCGTATTTGACCACGTAAGCTTCGGATACACCGGCAGCGCCGGCGTGCTGGAGGACGTGAGCTTCACCGTAAAAGCGGGCAGCACCTTTGGCATCCTGGGGGCCACTGGCAGCGGCAAATCCACCCTGATGTACCTGCTGGACAGGCTCTACGAGCTACCGGAGGGCCAAGGAAGCATTACCATCGGCGGGGTGGATATCCGTAAAATGGACATTGCCCACCTGCGGAAAAACATCGGCATCGTGCTGCAGGAGCCTTTCCTCTTCTCCAAAACCTTCCGGGAAAGCATTGCCGACGGCGCGGCCCGGGAGGACATTGAGACGGTGCGGCATTATGCCCGCCTGGCTGTTATTGACGACGCCATTGAAAACTTCGCCCAGGGCTACGATACGCCTATTGGCGAGCGGGGCGTGACCATTTCCGGCGGACAGAAGCAGCGGGTAGCCATTGCCCGGATGCTGATGCAGGACACTGCCATTAAAATCTTTGACGATTCCCTCTCTGCTGTAGATATGGAGACAGACGCGAAAATCCGCCATTCCATTAAGGAGAACGTTCACGGCACCACCATCCTTATTGCCCACCGCATCACCACCCTCATGAACGCCGACCAGATTCTGGTGTTGGACAGAGGCAAGGTGGCCCAGATGGGCACACATGAAGAACTTTCCCAGCAGGAGGGCATTTACAAGCGCATTTTCGACATGCAGTCGGCAACGTGACGCTTGACCCAAGACGCGCAAGCGTAACGCTTGACCTAAGACGCGGGGGACGTGGATAAAATTTTTCGCCGCGGAATGATATTCCGCGCTTACGTAAGCCCTCGCGTGCCCAACGCACTTTCAAAAGTTTTTCGATCAAACCTTTTTCCAAAAAGGTTTGCAGGGTGTGGGACGGAGTCCCACGACCGTACAAAGCCGTGCGAAAAGCACGGGAAGGTAAGAGTGACAGTCCGGTGGGCTGTCGCCTTGTAGGGAACACCTGGTAAGGGTTTCCCTGCGGGGATTTTTCCCGAGGGGAAAATCTCCGGCCCGGAAAGAGCGCGAGAAAACCACTGCGAGGGGTTTTCTCGTGGGACACCCACTAAAAGCAAAACCCGAAAAGGAGGCTTACCATATATGAAAAATCAAAATACAGAAAGAAAGGAAAAGTTTTCGTCGCTGAAAACCTGGGCCAAGCTGCTGCCCTTTCTGCGGCCCTACCGGGGGCTGATGGCAGTGGTTATCGCCACTATGCTGGTAAACGCGGCGGTAGACATCTGCTACCCCCTCTTGTCCGGGTACGTGGTAGACCGCTTTGTCACCCCCAGGACTACAGAGGGCATAGCCGGATTTGCGGTTGTATATATGCTGGTGGTGCTGCTGCAGATGACCTGCACCATCGTATTTGCCCGGTCAGCCCTGAAGGTGGAAATGTACTTGGGCCGGGACTTGAAAAAGACCTTGTTCACCCACTTGCAAACCCTTAGTTTTTCCTATTACAACACCACCCCTGTGGGGGTTATTATGGCGCGGGTGATGAGCGACACCAACCGTATCGGCGGCGTGTTCGCCTGGAGCCTGGTGGACATCTTCTGGAGCCTTGCCTATGTGCTGGGGTGCATGGGGGTTATGCTGTTTATCAACTGGCGGCTGGCCCTGCTGATTATTGTGGTGGTGCCTGCCATTGCCCTTGCCACCCTCTATTTCCAGAAGCGTATTTTAAACCTGAACCGCAAGGTGCGGAAAATCAACGCGGAGATTACCCGCCACTATAACGAGGGCATCTCCGGGGCCAAGACCTCCAAAACCCTGGTGATTGAGGACAAGAACATCGCGGCCTTTCAGGAAGTGACAGGCCGCATGAAGCACACCACCATCCGGGCCGTCATGCTAAACGCCATTTATGTGCCCATTATCGGCTTCTTAACAGCCCTTGCTGTGGCCTTTGTCATCACAGGGGGCGGCAGCATGGTGATGTGGGGGAACATCGGCATCGGGGAACTGACCGTATTCGTCAACTTCGCCCTGGTCATTGCCGACCCTGTCCAGACCCTGGCCCGCACTATCTCAAACTTTATCGCCACCCAGGCAAACATTGAGCGCGTCTCCGCCCTTTTGGAGCTGGAGCCGCAAATTCAAGATACCCCGGAGGTAATAGAAAAATACGGCACCTCCTTTGAGCCAAAGCGGGAGAACTGGGAGGAACTCAAGGGCCACATCACCTTTGACGATATCACCTTCCAGTATCCCGACGGCACAGAAAATGTGCTGGAGCATTTCACCCTGGACGTGCCTGCGGGCACTACAGTAGCCATTGTGGGGGAGACAGGGGCGGGAAAATCCACCCTGGTGAACCTTGCCTGCCGCTTCTTCGAGCCAACCGGGGGCCGCATCCTGATAGACGGCCGGGACTACCGGGAACGCAGTATGCTGTGGCTGCACAGCAGCATTGGGTATGTATTGCAGACCCCCCACCTGTTCTCCGGCTCTGTAAAGGAGAACATCCGCTATGGGCGCTTAGACGCCACAGACGAGGAAGTGATGGCTGCGGCAAAGATGGTCAACGCCCACGATTTCATCATGCGCATGGAAAAGGGCTATGACAGCGACGTGGGCGAAGGGGGCGGGCAGCTTTCCACCGGGGAAAAGCAGCTTGTGTCCTTTGCCCGGGCAGTGCTGGCAGATCCCCGCATTTTCGTCCTGGACGAGGCCACCGCCTCCATCGACACCAAAACCGAGTCCCTCATCCAGGAGGCCATCTCCACCATGCTTACAGGCCGCACCTCTTTCCTTATCGCCCACCGGCTCTCCACCATCCGCAAGGCAGACTTAATCCTGGTGGTGCGGGGCGGCAAGATTATCGAGCAGGGCACCCATGAGGAGCTGATGGCTCTGGGCGGCTACTATGCGGATCTCTATAACAAACAGTTTGAAACCGAAACCGCCGAGAGCGTGTTCAGCGCTTAGGGGGCTTTTAGAAAAAAGCCCCCTAAGAACCCCAAAACCTAATTCGCGTTTTAGGCAGGCGGTATGCGCCAGGCACTGCCCGCGTAGAAAAGCATATTCTATGCGTAAAGCTTTGCCCGCGCCGGAACGCGCCATAATTACATACATTATTAAGAAAAGGGAGGCCTCTTCGTACCCTTCACATAAGGAAGTGAAGGGTACAAGGGCATCTCTGTATCAAATTACGGTATAGTCTTCGTGGCTATGCCGTTTTTTCTTCTTTGGAACGCTTCTGTTTCAGGCGTTCTTGGAACATTTCTTCATATTCTTCAGCGGATGGGGCGTTGATAATACCGACTCCATTATAGTGAATATCAATAGGAGAACCGTATTCTGTACTGCCTCCACTCAGCGTACTCTCAGATAGTTTCTGCCCATAGGTCAGGCCATTGGCGGTAGGCCAGGTAATGGCGGGGGCGGCTGCCTTATTGATGGTCAGTGTTCCCGGCTGATAAGTAATTGTATAATTGGCGGTCATATCTGCGCCACTGCTGTTCTTGATTTGAGCGGCGGAGAGTTCGATGGTGCCGCCGGGTACATTCCTGGTGCTGGCGGCGAGGGCAATGCCGCTTAAACTATCACCAGCGCAAAGCCCGGTGGCAGTTACCTGCCCTGTTCCCTCTGTGATGCTCTGGCCGTAGGTGATGGTCTGGTTGCTGGCCTTGATGGTCAGTGCAGCCGTTCCAATGGTAAAGGTCGTACTGGCGGAGCCGGAATAATTTCCATCTGCTGTGGCGGTGACGGTCACTGTGGCCTCACCTGCGTTGATATTGTCGGTGGCGCTGATGGTGTACTGGCTGGCGTCAATCGTCACTCCGTTCAGTTCTACCGTCACATTTCCCGCTGCCGGGACAACCGCCGCCCCAGTATAGGTATAGCTGCCGCTGACGGTCACAGTTGCGCCGTCCAGCATGGTTTTCTTGGTGGTGATAGGCTTTCCCTCGCTGCTGGGGGAGGCGTTGTGGTTTTTATCCCCCTTCAGCCGGACATAGAAGGTGTATTCATGGTTTGGATCAAGGCCGGTAAATACGGGGCTGGTCTGCCATTCGTCATTGTCTCTCTTGTACTCCGCATTTTCGATAGTGTCCAACGTGATACTGTTGTCTCTGATGTTTTCCTCTGTTGCGGTGGGAGCGGCAGGTGCAGCCTGATCCGCCGGGTTGATGTACAGCGTCAACCCGCCGCTCTCAGCGGCGGTGTAGTCGTCCTGCTCCGGGATACTGGCCTTGACTGTATAACCCGCGGCATCGGTGGGCCGATCAGGGCCGGAATATACTCCATATTTGTAAGTGATCGTTCCGCTAAAGGTTTCGCCACCCACCAGCGTCACAGTCGGCTTGATGTTGGCGGGCTGCACTGTTTGGAAAAGAAAATATCTTTGATACACCGAAGCCGGAGACACTAATTGAACGTATTATTCACATTGCCACCAAGCTGCTCCATCTCGTAGACCGAGTTTTGCAGCCGTATGAGCGCCCGCTCCGCTGGCATCTGGGGTATCTCCCTGCAATCCCTGCCCAGCGGACACTCGTTGACGCAGTACCACGCTCGCAGCTCCGGCTCGTTGTATGCGTCTGCCATGAGCGCCACGACGATGTTTGGCGGCCTTGTGATGTCCAGCTTGTACTTCTTGAGGCTGTCCTCCGTCACGCCGGGGAGGAAGTCGATAGCTCCAGCTCTTGTCAAGAGCTTTTCGTTCCACCTCGCGGCCCGCATTCGTGCCTCAAAGTACCTGTTACCGCAGGCTTTTGTGGCTTGCCTCGCCATTTATTTTCACCTCCCTCTGCGGTAAAATTATTGCAGGTTGAGAAAAGAAGTTGACGTATTCAGCGACGTTTCTTTGGATTGCCTGTGCCCGTGTTGTCTCTATCAGCGTCATTCGCTGGTAAAAAAATTAGCGACGCACGGGAAAGGTGTTGTCGAAGATGTCGTCTCCGTAGTAGTTCAGCGCCCGCTTAATCCGCAGGGCCAACCGCAACGACGGCTGTTTCTCTCCTGTCTCGATCTGCGAATAGTGGCTGCGGCTTGTCCCGACCGCGCTGCTGAACGCCTGCTGGGTATAGCCATTGGCCTCGCGCAACCGCTGTAACTTGGCTCTCATACTCATGTCTCCTTTCCGTTTTGTCTCTATTGGCGTCGCCTATGGTCTATTATAGTTCCTGATTGGGGCAAAGTCAACCATTTCCAAAAATTTTATTTTACTATGACGCTTTTAAGGGCAAACACTACTCAAAACGGGGCAAATCTGCTATAATTATTTTTTGGAGGTGCTTATCCATGCAAAAGTTTTCCGCCCGCCTGATCTCCCTGCGCAAAGAGCGCGGCCTCTCCCAAGAGGAGCTGGCCCGTATCGTCAACAAAACCCGCTCCGCTGTCTCAGGCTATGAAATCGAGGACAAGGAGCCGCCGTTTGAAGTGCTGTGTTCCCTCGCAGAGTATTTCGACGTGTCCACTGACTACCTGCTGGGCCTCTCCGACGAGAAAAACCATGTTGAGCAGGTTTTCTATAACGACCGGGGAAATTTTGAGCGGCACTACAAGGCCATGTCTGCGGAGCTGCGCCCTGTCGTCGCCAAGTGCTTTGACAGTTTCTACCTGCTGCTGGGCCGGGATATGCAGCTTTCCCGCCCCGAGCGCCTGCAAGTCTACCAAGAGCTGTTCCAAACCCTGCAATCCCTCCGGGCTGGTATCCGCAAGGCTGTCGAGGCCTCCGGCGGTGCTATCACTGACCCGCTGGCCCTCTCCGAGCTGATGGCTATGCAGAGCCAGCTCAAGAATGAGGTCTGCGCCCTGCTGGACAAGCTCATGCAGGCGGACATGGAGGTCGCCTTTAGCCTCAAGAAAGGCGAGGGGGCCGGGTTATCCGAAAAGTCGGCAATGTGATTTTTGTGGATTTCCGCCCCTCCTCGTGAGGGGCGTTTTCCGTGGAGGTGATACCCATGCAACCGTACTGCATCTACCTGCGCAAGTCCCGCGCCGACATGGAGGCCGAGGCCCACGGCGAGGGCGAAACACTGGCCCGTCACGAAAAGCTCCTCCTTGAGGTCGCCCGGCGCGGCCCCTACAACGTCATCCAGATTTACCGGGAGGTCGTCTCCGGCGAGACTATCGCCGCTCGCCCCGTCATGCAGCAGCTCCTCCAAGAGGTCGAGCAAGGGCTGTGGGAGGGCGTTCTCGTCGTCGAGGTGGAGCGTCTGGCCCGTGGCGATACCATCGACCAGGGCATCATGGCGCAGACGTTCAAGTATTCCAGCACCAAAATCGTAACCCCCCTCAAGGTCTACGACCCAAACAACGAGTACGACGAGGAGTATTTCGAGTTTGGCCTTTTCATGTCCCGCCGGGAGTATAAAACCATCAACCGCCGCTTGCAGCGCGGCCGCCTTGCCTCCGCCAAAGGAGGGAAATGGGTATCCGGCGTGGCCCCCTATGGCTACGAGCGCGTCCGGGTGCCGAACGACAAGGGCTGGACGCTGCGCCCAGTGGAGGCCGAAGCCGATATCGTCCGCTTTATCTTCCGGCTCTACACCTCCGGCGAGGAGGGGGACGGCGGCTCCGTGAAAAAGACTGGCACCTATTCGCTGGCGCTGCGCCTCGACCAGATGGGCGTTACCCCTCCGGGGTCTGCGCTCTATTGGAGCGGCACCACGGTACAGTCCATTCTCCAAAACCCCGTCTACATCGGGAAAATCCGCTGGAATGTCCACAAGTCGAAAAAGCGTATCATCAACAACGCTGTCCGGGTGGAGCGGTACACCGCGCCGCCGGAGGAGCAAATCCTTGTGGACGGCCTGCACCCCGCCATCGTGGACGAGGCCGTGTTCCTCGCTGCCCAAGACCTCATAGCCCAAAAAGGGCCACCGCCTGTCCAGTCCGAGAACATCGTGAAAAATCCTCTGGCCGGGCTGCTGGTCTGCGGGAAGTGTGGCCGCAACATGACGCTCCGGCCCAATGCCTACGGCGGTATGCTCCTGTGTCCGAGCCGCGTTTGCGACAACATCGGCTCCAAGTACGAGATCGTGGAGGAGCGCCTGCTGCAAGCCCTCTCCCGTTGGCTCGACGACTACCGCCTCGAATGGTCTGACCGCCTCCCTGCGGAGGAGCAGGCCCTTATCGACCTCAAGGAGAAGTCAATCCGAAAAGCTCAGTCCGAGGTGGAGACGCTGCGCAAGCAGCTTTTCCGCACCCACGACCTATTGGAGCAGGGTGTCTACGATACCGACACGTTCCTCGCCCGCTCCCGGTCTATCTCAGAGCGTATCAGCGCCGCCCAAGAGAGCGCGGAGGCTCTGGCTGCCGAACTGGTGGAGGACGAGGCCCGCGCCGCCAGCCGGAAAAACATCGTCCCAAAGGTCGAAAAGCTGCTTGAGGTGTACGCCGCCCTGCCCTCCGCGCAGGCCAAGAATGAAATGCTCAAGGAGGTTATCGAACGGGCCGAGTATATCAAGCTCTCCCGCTCTGGGAAGAACGGCCCGTTTGACAATTTCGAGCTGGTGCTGTTCCCCAAGCTCCCCCGCACTATCGGGGAATGAAAAAA
The DNA here is from genome assembly GCF_009917365.1 of Neglectibacter sp. X4. Classification (NCBI taxonomy): domain Bacteria; kingdom Bacillati; phylum Bacillota; class Clostridia; order Eubacteriales; family Oscillospiraceae; genus Neglectibacter; species Neglectibacter sp. X4. Next base: position 26,522 of record NZ_QWLE01000043.1, read on the forward strand.
GCCGTCCAATTCCTTTTGGGCGGCTTTTCTTTATGATAACCTTGCAGGTACGATATGTCTTTGTATTCCTCATTCACGCCGAGACCGAAAAGCTCGTCCGTTTCCAGCGCTTTAAGCAGGCTTACATCCACCTTCTGGCGCTCGTCATAGAGGCCGGCTGCGGCCTGCGTCACTTCCACGGTTTCGCCCGCATAGGTAAGCTCCGCATATTCCGGCTGGGTGTTTAAGACCATCCCCTCCGGAGCCTGGCGTTCCTCCAGGCGGTAGCGCCCCAGGTATAAAAGCCCGCTCTGCGCCGTTCCGTCCTCCCCGGTGGCAAGGGTCTCCACGACGGTATCTTTTGCCGCCCTGAGTGTCCCGTCTCCGGTATAAATATCTTCATCTGCAATCACGTCATAAACCGCACCCGGAAGCCCCATGACCTCATACACCGGCTGGTACAGGCCGCCGTTCTCCTGGACGGAAGCGAATACCTCGCCGGTCTTGGTGATGGCAAGCTGCCCTTTCTGCGGCATATTGTACTGTGTGACCGTGACAACCGCCTCGCTGCCGTCAATGGTAAACGGCACCGGCTCACTGGATAATACATACCCATAAGGCGCCGCCACCTCATACAATTCATAATCTCCGGTGTGCAGAGGCTCCGGTAGCATCAGCCAGCCTTCATCCGAAACATAGAAGGTATCAAGGGTTTCCGGGTTCGGGTAGTAGATTTCCTGGGTGACAAGTTCCCCGGTGGAGAGGTCCTTGATCTGGAAGCCTGTGCCGGCTATGGGGATAATATTACCGGTTTTTGGTGTAGAATATACCAATGTCATTAAGTTAGTACGCAAGGACGCACGCCAAAGGGCCAGGGGGCACAAAAAAGAGCAAAAGGAATTGGG
>NZ_QWLE01000044.1:0-26374 GCF_009917365.1 Neglectibacter sp. X4
AACGTGCCGATCTGTGAACGGCACAAGCAACTTGAATTCCCCTGCCGCCCAATACCGCCGCGTCCAGATAAGGGAAGGCGATAATGCGCAAAAACGCCTTCATACGAACCTAAGACGCAAACCAGCTTCGCCAGCCGTCCCGCTTCGTTTCTCTGTACCCCGTAGGACATAGCCAGCTTAACAAACCGTTTTCTTTTCAAGCCTGTTTCCCTCCCATGCTCAAATAGTCCGTGATAACCTTTGCGGCGGCCTCCCAGCCCTTGCACAAGGCCGTAAAATAGCCTTGCTTTTCCAGCTCCGACAACCACCGCTTTTGATCGTCGCTTGTTTTACTGCCCTTCTGCCGCTTTAGCTCTATGTAAAGCCCATGGAAGCCACCGCGGGCGACGGGCAAGCACAAATCCGGCACGCCTGCCTTCACTCCTTCGGCGCGGAAGCGTCCGGCCTCTGCCTTTTTCCGGCTCCCGCCGTTCGGTACGTGGTAAAGCAAGGCCAATTCCGGAAAACGCCCGCTTTGATAGGCGGCCCAGCGAAAAAGGCATTTCTGTTTTGGTATAGGTTTCTTCGTCGGTGTCTTCCTGCACCAGCTCCACGCCGTCGCCTGCGGGGGCGGCCATGTCTGCGAAGCCGCCCGCCATCCCGCGGGCGAATGCGTCACCCATAACGGCCATAGCGCGCGCCAGATCGTACCCCAAAGCATAGGCGCACCGCGCAAGCAATTCTTCGTCGAAGGTGCTATTTCTGCTTTCGTCCATCTTTTCCACCGCCCTTCAATCCGTTGCGAATGCCTACGGCCACGCCGTACACGATCACCACCGCCGCCGAAAGGCACACAACCCCCACAAGGGAATAGAAGGCGGCAACCATAAAATCAAACGCCGTCACTTGCAAACCCATCCTTTCCTTTATATATAATATAGGGCGGGCGGCGGCGCGTGGCCGCCACCTCGTCCCGTGTCCTGCGGTTACTTTCCCTTGCTGGAAACAAGCTCCAACGCCTGCGCCTCTGTGAAGCCCGCCCTTTTCAGGGCGGCGAAGCGGGCATAAAGCGCGCTTGCTTCGCCGTCGCTGTCCGACTGATCCGTGGTGGCCTGCGGCTCTTCGGCGGGGGCTGCCTCTTCCTGCTCTTCCTGCGGCTCTTCGCTGTCTCCTCCGGAAAACGCCTCTTGAACGCCCTGCATACGCGCGCCCCCCTAATACTTCCCAAAGACGCGCACGGCGTTTTCCTTCGGGAAGGCACGCACAACGGCGGTTGTGATCCACGATACCCGCAAAAAGTCCCGCGCGGCCTTCTTCGCCAGCCGCCAGATCAAGCGCGCGTCGTCGCCGCCGAAGCGGTCAGCCGCCGAAAGCTGATATTCGCATACCAGCATAAGCCGCCCGCCGGGTTTGTTCCGGCGTTCCTTCATGTACTCTTTGTTTCCTTCCTTGCATATGAGAATTTCCAGCGGGGCGGGGAAGGCCCAGCCGCCGCCGTGCTTGTCCTGCTTTGCCATAGTTTGAATAGCTCCTTTCCGTCAACTGCTGTATGGGTTTGTCAAAGTCCAGTCCCAAAACGTGCCGCCCGTGAACTCTGTGCGAAAATAGTTGCGTTCGCCGTCGCCCGTGAAGAAGTAGTATTCCGCGGGAAGGACGCGGCCCACGTCGCCGCCTTCCCGCCGCTCCCGCTCCCATCGGGTCAGAACGTCCGCGGCAATCCGTTTTAGCTCTTCTGTGGCCGGATAGTCCGGCGAATACCCCGCGAATTGAAACGGCTGTGTTACCACTTCGGCCACCGTGTCCGGCCAGCCCGCCGCGTCAACGCGGTTCAGCACACACCACACAACCGCCGCTTTTTCCATGTCCGAAGGCACGCCGCGGGCTTCGCCCCATAGCACCCGCGCCAGCATTTCAACTTCCGCTTCGTCCGGTACATAGGCTGCGGGCGTTTCAGCCTCCGAAGACGGGGAAGTTATTAACGGCGTGTCGGTGGAAACGGTGAATTCCGGAAGCTGCGGGGCGGCGGCCTGCGGGGGCGGCTTTCTGGACGCGGCCACAATGCCGAAGAAGCAAAGCACCACCCCCGCCGCCAGCAACGCAAGAGGAAGGGAAGGACAGTTGCGGCGCGTCTGCCGCTTTACGGCCTGTTCCATATCTTTTCAACCTCCGCGTGGCACACGTCCGGCCCGAAGGTGTATAATTACTTCCGCTGTCCAGCCATTGCCAAGCCCCATATATGCGTGTGTCTTATTTGCCACCCGGCAATAATCGTCCGGAAGCGTCTGCAATCTGCAACATTCCGTTACGGTCAGTTTGCGGATTATGTAAAAGCCGTCCGGCAAGTCTATTTCGTATTCCTGCCCCTTTACGGTGATTTTGCCGCCCTCCACCTTGTAAATAGGCGTCATTCCTTGCAATGCCCCGGCTTCTTCAAACGTCATAGGAACGTGCGCAACGGACACGGTTTGCGTTTTCCCGCCCGGTAAAGTGACGTGCGTACCCTGAATTGTGCTGTGCTTCTTGTCCCGTCGTTGGCAACGCATAGAATTTCCCGTTATAACTATGTCGCTGTCTTTGTGCGGCTTGTAGTCAACCGGCACGCATTCCGCAACACAAGTCCGGCGATCGACGGTATTACAAATCAGATTTCGCATACCGTCTTTATAGCAAGTTGCCCGAAGGCATTGCGCTTTCCCGCCCTTCCCACAATTTAGTGGGATCGTTTGCCCGCCCGTTGTGCTTTGCAGAATGTCCCGCAATACAATTCCGCGATCTTCCGGTTGCGGCACGTCTCCGAAGTTATGAACATAGAACCGTTGACGGCTCTGTGCTGATACCAACGCCGAATTGATATATTGTAAAGGCCGCCCCAATTCCAGCGATATTTGATCCTTGATCGCCTGCGCCGCGCTCTTGTTATTCTCATACAAAAAGAAGTCCGGCATGAACTTGTCCTTTGCTATCAGGTAATTTCTAAACAGCTCCCAGCCGATCCCAGCCGCCGCCGTTTCGCGGTTCTTGCTTTGCGCTATGCTCCAATGCGTGCAAGGCGAACCGCCGATAAGGAATTTAACCATAGTTTGAATAGCTCCTTTTCTTTAGTCCGTGGCCGTCTGCGCCAGCCACCACGCCGGATTATTCCGGTATGCCTCATTCGGGCAAGTGTCGCAATCTGTGGAAACGCACCCCGCACAATACTGCTTTTGGAAAGCCTGATCCCACGGGGCTTCTAATACGGGCAATTCCCGAAGGAAGGCCGCCAACGCCTGCGGGCTTTCTGTGATCCGTTCATACTGTGTCACGGTTTTAACCTCCCTTCCCAGCCGTGGCCGCCGTCCGGCCCCGCCGCTTGAAATGCTCCTGAACGGTTGCTTGCGCCCGCTCCGCTTTGTAGATTTCCCTTTGCCTGCTGTCCAGCTCCCCAACGTAGCCCCGCTTCAATTCGTTGTAGATCGTCGCCGTATGCACGCCCAGCCGCGCGGCTATTTCGAGCGGGCGATCCCCGCGGGCGTGCCACACTTCGATTTTCTGCCGATCTTCAAACGTCAGGTATTTGTACCTTCCCGCCATGCTTTTTCACCCCTCTTATTGACATTTTCCGCGCTTCATGGTATAAAAAAATAAATGCGGAAGAACTCTCCCGCCCCGCTTTGGGGGCTTCGTGTTCTTTCGCATTTAATATTACAACCTACGTTTACAAAATCGAAAGAAATTAAAGGTTGACAAGCAGGTAGTTTGCGGATATAATTATTTGTGTTGTATTACACGACAGAGACCCCTGCCTTTGGGCGGATGGGAGGGATATACATGGCTGAGATCAGGCTCAAGGATAATGAATCGCTGGACAGCGCGCTGCGCCGTTTCAAAAAGCAGTGCGCCCGGGCGGGCGTCATCCAGGAAGTCCGCAAGAGAGAGGCATATGAAAAGCCCTCTGTCAAGCGCAAGAAAAAGTCAGAAGCAGCTCGCAAACGCAAGTATAAGTAAGCGCTGCTCCAAACCTTCCTGACGGAAAGCGGGCTTTGCTGCCCGCTTTTTTGTTTCCGGAAAGTCCCGGCTGCCCTGGCCCGCAAACCGGGGGCACGCCCCCGCCCGCGCCTCCAGGCGCGGCAGCGGCCCTTTGGGCCGCTGGTTTGCGGGCTGGGGCGCTGGGCGCAGGCGCATTTTTGAGAAGGAGCGTACCTATGGGACTATTGCGGCCCACTGCTATGAGGGCCAGAGTGACGCAGCTAACCCCGGAATTCCTGGAAAGCCTGGGGGTGGAAGCCCTGCTGCTGGACGTGGACAACACCATCGCCACCTACACCTCCCACACCCCTATCCCCGGGGCGGTGGAATGGGCTGAAGAAATGGTGGGGCGGGGGTTCCGGGTCATCATCGTTTCCAACAATTATAAAAAGCGGGTGGGGCCTTTCGCCCGGAAATTCGGGCTGGATTTTATCAGCTTTGCCATAAAGCCCCTGCCCTTTGGGTACTTGCGGGCCAGGCGGCGGCTGGGCGTGAAGCGGCGGGCCTGTGCCATTATCGGGGATCAGATTTTTACCGACGTGGTGGGCGCCAACCTCTGCGGCATGAAGTCAGTGCTGCTGGCACCTATTGAACCGGAGGAGGGCTTTACCTTCCGGGTGCGGCGCTGCCTTGAGCAGGGCCTGCGGAAAAAATTTACAGTGCGAAAGGATGTTTTGAAATGAAAAACCCTATAGAGCGCCTTGCAAAACGAGTAATAAACGGCGACAGCCAAAAGGCGGCGCTGGTGTTTTCCGAGCGCAACCGGCGGTATTTCACCCAGTTCCCTGCCACAGACGGAGCTTTGCTGGTGACAAGCGGAGCCGCCTACCTGCTGATGGATTTCCGCTATGAGGAAGCGGCCCGGTATCAGGCGAAATATTGCGAAGTGGTGGGCTTTAAGGACTTGAACACCGTCCTGTGCGAACTGCTTGGCAAGCACGGCATTAAGGAAGTCTTTCTGGAGGTGGACAAGCTCTCTGTGGCCCAGTCCCGGAAATTCCAGGAGGCCTTTGAAAAGCAGGGCGCAGAGTGCGTGCTGGACAAGACCCTGGACGATGCCATCCGGGATCAGCGGATGATAAAATCCCCGGAGGAGGTCAAGAAAATCGAGGCCTCCCAGGCCATTACAGACGCGGCCTTCCAGCACATCCTGCCCTTTATCAAGGAAGGGGCTGTAGAGCGGGATTTAGCCCTGGAAATTGAGTTCTTCATGCGGAAGAACGGGGCGGAGAACGTAGCCTTTGAGCTGATTGTGGCGGCGGGAAAGAACGGATCCCAGTGCCACGCCGTCCCCTCCGACAACCAGGTGCATAAGGGCGACTTTATCACCATGGATACCGGCGCCCTGTTAGACGGCTACCACTCCGACATGACCCGCACTGTGGCCCTGGGCAAGGTGTCTGACGAGCAGCGGGCCGTATATGAGACAGTGCTCAAGGCCCACATGGCGGTAATCGACCAGGTGAAGCCCGGTATGCCCTGCTGCGATGTGGACAAGATTGCCCGGGACATCATTGAAAAGGACTATCCCGGCACCTTTGGCCATGGCCTGGGCCATGGGGTGGGCTTTGAGATACACGAGTGGCCTCGGTTCTCCCACCTGGACAAAACGCCCTGCGCCCCTGGCATGGTGATAACCGACGAGCCTGGCATCTATGTGCCTGCCAAGTATGGCGTGCGCATTGAGGACATGCTGCTTATCACCGAGGAGGGCTGCCGCTCCCTCACCAAGTCCCCCAAGGAGCTTATGGAGCTGTAAGAAGCTGTACCAATAGGCTCCTCCACAAACCTTTTCGGGAAATTTTCGCACCAATCCTATCGGTACAGCTTCTAAGTGGTTTCTTTTTGGAAAAAAAGTGCCCCTAAAGGACGTTTTCCCTTGAAAAACCAGGCGGGATAGGGTAAAATAAGCAGAGAGACAGTTGTACGTGGAAGTAATCAGTATAGCTTTGGAGGTTTTTGCATATGATCACAGCAGGCGATTTCAGAAACGGCGCCACCTTTGAAATGGATGGTTCCGTGTATTCCATCATTGAATTCCAGCATGTAAAGCCCGGCAAGGGCGCGGCCTTTGTGCGCACCAAGATCCGCAACGTCATCACAGGCGCTGTGGTGGAGCGCACCTTCAGCCCCGACGAAAAGTATCCCACTGCCTTTGTAGAGAGAAAGGATATGGAGTATCTGTACAATGACGGCGACCTGTACTATTTCATGGACAACGAAACCTATGAGCAGGCCCCTATCAACAGCAGCATCCTGGGGGACAGCTTTAAGTTTGTGAAGGAGAACATGGTGTGCAAGGTGCTGTCCTACAAGGGCGACGTGTTCGGCGTGGAGCCTCCCAACTTTGTGGAGCTGGAAGTTACCCACACAGAACCTGGTGTGAAAGGCAACACCGCCACCAACACCCTGAAGCCTGCCACTCTGGAGACAGGCGCCGAGGTGCGCGTGCCCCTGTTTATCAACGAGGGCGAGAAAATCCGCATCGACACCCGCACCGGCGAGTACATGGAGCGCGCATAACGCCCCTACACCCATTGAGCGCCGCCAAACAGGGTGGCAAAAGGAGGAACTGTCATGACAAATTCAGAGCGCGCTTCTTATATCCGGGGCCTGATGGACGGCCTGGAACTTGACCCCAACGCCAAGGAAACAAAGGTCTTAAACGCTATAGTAGAGCTGCTGGACGATCTGTGCCTCTCTGTGGAGGAGCTGGAGGATGGTTTTGCAGAGCTGAGCGAGCAGGTGGATGAAATAGACGAGGATCTGGGCAATGTGGAAGAGGACTTCTATGAGCTGGAAGGCGGCTGCTCCTGCCACCATCACGGGGATATAGATGATTTCGACGGCGCGGAGTTTGAGGTAACCTGCCCTAGCTGCGGGGATACCATTGAGCTTACAGACGATTTGCTGGAAGAGGGAAGCATTGTCTGCCCCGGCTGCGGCGAAACCCTGGAGTTCGACTTTGACGAAGATGAGGGTGAAGACGGCTGCGGCTGTGGCTGCCATCACGACAGAGACGGCGAGTAAAAAGACAGATGGATAGATAAAAGCGCACCCCATAAGGGATGCGCTTTTTGTGCGGGCAGAAGGAATAGTAACAATGGAATATAAGCGGTGGAGAAGAAAGAATGCAAACAGACATACACTTTTGTGAAAAGTGAGAGTGCGGAATGAACCGCCTGTTCAGTTTTGAATCCCAAAGTTTAGACAGCGGCAGGTGATTTTTATTTTTCGTGGAAAATCTGGGCGTCTCAGTTCCCCCTCATCCCAGCAGCCAGTCCAGCTCCATTTCCAGCCGGGCAATCTCCACCTCCGGCTTCACCCGCTCCCCGTGGAAGTCGCTGCCGCCGGTGGCATGGAGGCCATGCTTTTCTGCAAGGTGCAGATAAAAGGCCTGCTGCTCCGGGGTGTGCTTGGGATAGTAGCACTCAATGGCGTCAAGGCCATAGCCCTTCAGCTTGATAACCAAATCTTCCAACGGCCCGTTTTCCAGCTTCACCTGGTAGGGGTGGGCAAAGGATACCTTGCCGCCCGCGGTTTTAACGGCCGCCACGCATTCCTGGGCGCTGGACTTGCGGCGTTCGATTTTCTGATACTCCTCTGTGTCCAGATAGCGGTCAAAGGCCTCCCGGTTGTTTTGCACATGCCCCCGGCGCACCATCACCTGGGCAAAGTGGGGCCGCCCGATAACGGCGCCGCCTGCCAGATCCTCTACCTCCCGCAGGTCAATGTCCACGCCCTTTTCCCGCAAAAACGCGGCAATGCGGTACTTCCGCTCATCCCGGGCCGCCTGCATCTTTTTGCAAAGCGCCTGTATGCTGGGCGCGTCGGCTGAAAAACCATAGCCCAGTATGTGCAGGCTGGGATATTCCCTGGCGCTCAGCTCCACGCCCCGCAGCACCTTCACCCCCAGCCGCTCCCCGGCGGCAATGGCCTCCTGGGCGCCGGAAAAAGTGTCATGGTCTGTCAGGGCCAAAACCTCCAGGCCCTTTTCCTTTCCCATTTTAACCAGCTCCCCGGGGCTGTACTGCCCGTCGGAAGCTGTGCTGTGCATATGCAAATCCGCAGCCACCAAACCGCATCCACTCCTTTATATCATGTAGTATAGCCCACCAGGCCCGGCTTTGTCAACCAGACAGGCAAAACCCAGGCCCTCCCGGCAAAACAGCTTGCTTTTTTGGGAAAGTGTGGTACAATAATATAAGCCAAAGTTTTCTTTGGCGGGCAGCTTGTTTTTCAACAGGCTGCTGCTTGCCGCTGGCCCTCTTAAATTTTCGCTGGGAGGGCAGACAGCCCCGCCTGTACAGAACGCAGGCGTAGATCGCTGAATCACGGGCAGCCCCCGTGGTAGAAAGGATGGTAAACCATGAACACACAAGCCTTTGAATCTTACGAATCCCAGGTGCGCTCTTATTGCCGGAACTTCCCGGCAGTGTTCACCACCGCCAAAGGCCCTTTCCTCTATGACGAGGACGGCAGGGAGTACATCGACTTTTTCTGCGGCGCGGGAGGCCTGAACTATGGGCACAACCCTGATTTTATCAAGGAAAAAGTGATCCAATACCTCCAGGGGGACGGCGTCATGCACGCCCTGGATATGTACACCGCGCCCAAACGGGATTTTATCGAATTTTACGAGGAGGAAATACTCAAGCCCCGGGGGCTGCCCTATAAGCTGCAGTTTCCCGGCCCCACCGGCACAAACGCCGTAGAGGCGGCCCTGAAGCTGGCCAGGAAAGTGAAAAAACGCCAGAACGTTTTTGCCATGATGGGCGCGTTCCATGGCATGACCCTGGGTTCCATTGCCCTGACCACCGACGCTTCCAGCCGGGCCGGGGCCGGGGTGCCCCTTGCAAACGTCACCCACATCCCGGCGCCCTATATGTTCCCGGAGCTGGATACGGTGAAATATATGGAAACCCTGCTGACAGACGACCACTCCGGCGTGGAAAAGCCCGCCGCCCTTATCCTGGAGACAGTGCAGGCCGACGGCGGCATCAACCCCTTCCCGGTGGAGTGGCTCCGGGCTGTGCGGGATCTATGCGACCGCCACGATATCCTGCTGATAGTGGACGATATCCAGGTGGGCTGTGCCCGCACCGGCTGGTTCTTCTCCTTTGAGCGGGCAGGCATTGTGCCGGACATTGTCACCCAGTCCAAGTCCATCGGCGGCTATGGCATGCCCTTTGCCCTGGTGCTGATAAAGCCGGAGCTGGATATCTGGGAGCCAGGGGAGCACAACGGCACCTTCCGGGGATACCAGCTTTCCATGGTGGCGGCAAAGGCCGGGCTGGAGCTGATGCTCCAGGAACGGGTGGAGGAAAAAGTACGCGGGCAGGAGCTTGTGATAGCCCGGTACATGGAGGAAATCCGCGCCCTTGACCCGGACAGGATTAAAACCCGGGGCATTGGCTTTGTGTGGGGCATTGACTTCTGGCGGTATGACCGGGATGGCGTGATGTCCAAGAAGGTGCTGGACATCTGCTTTGAAAACGGCCTGATTGTAGAGCGGGTGGGCCGGGGCAACACAGTGGTGAAGGTGTTCCCAGAGCTACTCATTGACGAGGAAACCCTGTGCAGGGGCCTGGAGATTCTAAAGAGGTCTGTCAAGCAGGCTATTGGATAAAAATAAAATATATGGGCCGCCGGGGCTTCCCAGCGGCCTTTTTTGCGGCTATCCCTTGCACCTTTGGGCCGTATGCTTTATAATAAATAGTGAGAAACCCAGGAAATCCCCGCTGGGCAGCCGCCGGGGAGGATTATGGAAAGGTGGATGACCCGATGCCGGAAGAATATACATTGCCGCTTAAACAGATTGCCAAAGAGCTGGGGCTTGCAGAGGTGTGGAGTCCCAAACCGCTGGAAGGGATTTTAATTTGTTCCCGGGATGTGGACAGGCCGGGGCTGGAGCTTTACGGCTTCTGTGACTATTTTGACCCCAACCGCATTGCCATTCTGGGCCGCTCGGAAATGGCCATGCTGGAGGCCCTGGAGCCTGTGAACCGGGCGGCCTCCATCAACCGCTTTTTTGCCCTGCGGCCCCCGGCTGTCATCATTGCCCGGGGCATTATGCCCGGGGAGGATATGCTGGAAGCGGCAAAGGAGTATGGGGTGCCTTTGCTCTCCTCCCAGGACACCACGTCAAACATTATGGCAAGCCTGGTGGCCTTCCTCAACGTGCAGCTTGCCCCCCGCATCACCCGCCACGGGGTGCTGGTGGAGGTATACGGCGAGGGCATCCTGCTGGTGGGGGACAGCGGCGTGGGCAAAAGCGAAATTGCCATTGAACTGATTAAGCGGGGCCACCGGCTGATTGCCGACGACGCGGTGGAAATACGCCGGGTGTCCAGCAAGTCCCTGGTGGGCCAGTCCCCGGAAAACATCCGGCATTTTATTGAGCTGCGGGGCGTGGGCGTTATCAATGCCCGGCGCATTTTTGGCATAGGATCGGTAAAGCCCAGCCAGAAAATCGAGATGTGCATCAACATGGAGGTGTGGGATCCCACCAAGGTGTACGACCGCATGGGTATTGACAATGAGTTTACGGAGATTCTGGGCATTAAAATCCCTGTGGTCACCATCCCCGTAAAGCCCGGGCGGAACCTGGCAGTAATTGTGGAGGTGGCCGCTATGAACAACCGCCAGAAGGAAATGGGCTATAACGCCGCCCGGGAGCTGCTTGTCAGCCTGGGCATGGATCCCAACGACCTGGCGGCAGGGGATGTGCAGGTGGATCTGGATATTTAGGCGGACACAGCCGCATAAACCCGTCCCCTGCACCTATATTATTAGTATAAAACAGAAAGGAGCGGTGCAGCGCTTTGCCCTTTTGCGGGAAAGCCTGCGCCGCATGGCAACTGCTTTGGAAACATATTTGAATTTTGAGGCCTTGGACAGGGCGGCCCAGGCCCTTTCAGTGCGCAGCCTTGCCCAGGAGCCTATGGCCCTGCACACCACCTTTAAAATCGGCGGGCCTGCCGACCGCCTGCTTTTCCCGGAAACAGAGGAGCAGCTTGCGGGGCTTTTGCAAGCTGTAAAAGAAAGCGGCCTGCCCTGGCTGGCGTTGGGCAACGGCTCCAACCTGCTGGTGTCTGACCTGGGGATACGGGGGGCGGTGCTGTGCCTTTCCGGCAGCTTCAAAAAAGTGGAGCTGCTGCCGGACGGCCGCACCCTGCGGGCCGGGGCCGGGGCAAGCCTTGCCACGGCCTGTGCCTTTGCAAGGGATCGGGCGCTTTCCGGGTTGGAATTCGCCTGGGGCATTCCCGGCTCTGTAGGGGGCGCGGCCTATATGAACGCTGGGGCCTACGGCGGGGAAATGAAGGACGTGCTGAAGAAAGCCTTCCATATAAGCGCCAGCGGGGAGCCTGGCTCTACCGCCGGGGAAGCGCTGGGCCTCTCTTACCGGAAAAGCCGCTATACCGGCGGGACAGACATTGTCACCAGCGTGGAGCTGGCCCTTGCCCCGGGCGATGCCACCCAGATTGCCGCCAGAATGGAAGAACTGATGGCCCGGCGCAAGGAAAAGCAACCCTATGACCAGCCCTCTGCGGGCAGCGTTTTTAAGCGCCCGGAAAACGGCTTTGCCGCCGCTTTAATAGACCAGTGCGGGTTAAAGGGCCGCAGGGTTGGCGGGGCGCGGGTCAGCGAAAAGCACGCCGGGTTTATTGTAAACGCGGGGGGCGCCACCTGCCGGGACGTGCTGGAGCTGATTGAAATCATCCGGGAAACGGTGAAGCAGCGCACCGGCACCCTGCTGGAGTGCGAGGTGCGTGTGCTGGGAGAGGGAATGGGATAAAAACATGTGGATGCTTTTGGCTTTTGGCTCCGCGGTTTTTGCGGGGCTTACTGCCATTTTGGCAAAATGCGGCATCCGCACCACAGATTCCACTGTGGCCACAGCGGTGCGCACCATTATCGTGCTGGCTTTTTCCTGGGTAATGGTTTTTATCACAGGATCCCAGGGGCAGATTGCCAGGATAGAACCTGTGCCCCTTTTGTTCCTCATCCTGTCCGGGCTGTCCACAGGGGCCTCCTGGCTGTGCTATTTCAAGGCCCTCCAGGTGGGGGACATCAACAAGGTGGTGGCAGTGGACAAGTCCGGCGTGGTGCTCACCATCCTGCTGGCCTGGATATTCCTGGGCGAGGGCGTTACCCTGCCCCGGGCCATAGGGGCGGCCCTCATTGGGGCGGGCACCTTCCTGATGCTGGAGAAAAAACCCGGCGGGGCTGCGGGGGGAAGGAAGAAAAGCTGGCTGTTCTATGCCGCCGGCTCTGCCGTGTTTGCAAGCCTTACCTCCATTTTGGGGAAGGCGGGTATTACAGGGGTGGAATCAAACCTGGGCACAGCTATCCGCACCGGGGTGGTGCTGGTGATGGCCTGGGCGATGGTGTTTATCACCGGGAAGGCCAGGGAGGTTTCCCGCATCCCCCAAAAGGAGCTGGGCTTTATCGCCCTGTCCGGCGTCTGCACAGGGGCCTCCTGGCTGTGCTACTACAGGGCCTTGCAGGAAGGCCCTGCCAGCGTGGTGGCGCCTATAGACAAGCTGAGCATTTTGGTAACTGCCGCTTTTTCCTACATAGTGTTCCATGAAAAGCTGACAAAGAAATCCGGCGCGGGCCTTGCCGCCATTGTGTGGGGAACCCTTATTATGCTGGCGGGATAGGCTGCCTTTTAAAAATGACAAATCGGTTACAAGAGGTTACAAAACCGGTTACAAAGCGCCGCTTTTTGTACGGATTTACCCACAATTCTTTTTTGGCATAAAATCCGCAGATGTGCGTTGTGCGGTGTTGCCTATAGACTTTTTGCCTCTCCCATGGTATACTACAGGTAGTACAGCTTAAACGGCGGCAGGGCCGCCAGGAAAACACAAATTTTTTGGAGTGATGATTTTTGGATTTCAACGCCTTTGATTTCATACAGGGCCAGCTAAGCGAAGAACTGTTAAAACAGGGCTTTTCCCAGGCAAAGCCTATGGCAGACAGCAGGGGGGAGGCTGTTATTTTTTCCACAGAGGACGCGGCCTACAGCCTGTTATACGACGGGAAGGCCCAGCACTTTGAGCTGCGTTCCGCCTCTGTGGACGAGGGGGAGCCGGGAGAGTGGCGCAGGCTTGCCATGTGGCTTTTTGACGAAAAAGAGGGGGAGCGGTCTGACGCGGAAAGCATTGCCAACGATTTTCTGGAGATCATCCGCGGCCCCAGGCAGCTAAAGCAGGTGCAGCAGAAGCGCAAGCGGGGCAAGGACGAGGAGCGCAGCGTGGATCCTGTGTTTTTCATCAACCGGCTGGTCAATATTTTTCCAGAAATAAAAGAGGACATAAACGGGGAAAAAATAGTGTATGGGCAGGTGCGCCCCGCCACCTTTGTGCGGGACAAGCTGGTGCCCAAATGCGAAGCTTTGGCAAAAAACAGGGCGGGCAGCGACGCCATGAAGAAGCTGTGCGCCCTGCTGGACGACATGTATAAAAACGGGGACATGGATCTGCGCTCTGTCATTACTGCCGTATTGCTCAACGGCCTGAGCGACGAGGCCTTTGCCGCCATGCGGGAAGGCCTGGGGGAGGAGCTGCAGAAAAGCTCCCGCTTCAGCCGCCGGCTGCGGGGGAAGCAGGTGAAGCCGGAAAAGAAGAAAAAGCAGAAGAAAGTGGAGGCCAGGCTGGATGCCAGCCGGTAAAAGGCCCCACAGCGCTGTCAGACAGGAAATGATTTGTGCGCGCCCGGAGGCTGCCTGCCGGGAACGCGCCCCCGGGCGTATTGGACGGGGAAGGGAGTGCCTATGATTAAATCCGTAAAGGAAGCCGTTTGCAAACGGCTTTCCCTGCTCGTTTTTATACTGATTGTAATGCAGCCCCTTTTGGACGTGCTGTCTTTTTTCCTGGGGGAGATGGGCAGCAACGCCCTTTCCACCCTGCTGCGTTTTGGGCTGCTGGCGGTCGTGGCGCTGCTGGGGTTTATTGTCAGCGGCAAAAAACGGCTTTATATTGTTTTTTACGCTGCTGCCGGGGTTTTCTGGGCTCTGCACATGGCAAACTGTTTCCGCATCGGGTATCAGTCCATGGTGCAGGACGCGGCGAATTTCCTGCGCATTGTAAGCTTTCTGGTGTTCACCCTGTCCCTTATCACCTTTTTCCGCCAGGGGCGGCAGGTGCGCCGGGCAATCCTTCTGGGCTTTGGGGTCAATTTCGGCCTTTTCTGGCTGTTCACCCTGCTGCCCTGGGTGCTGGGCATGCCCCAGTATACCTATGACAAGCTGTTTGTGGGCATGATGGGCTGGTTCAGCATCCCCAATGCCCAAAGCACCATCCTTGTGCTTACAGCCCCTTTTGCCATTTACTGGGCCTATCACACCAGAAAATATCCCTTGTTCCTTATCATGTGCCTGCTGTGCTTTTCCATGATGTTCGTCACAGGCACAAAGCTGACCTTTTATTCCATTTTCATCATCGCCGGGGCATATGCTTTCCTGTTTGCCCTGCAGCAGGGGAAGTCCTGCCTGCGGTATTCCCTGCCCCTGCTGGGGATGATGGTGCTGGTGTTCGTGTTCCGGCACCAGTCCCCCATGGATTTGCGGGAGCAGATGTCCGCTTATTCAAGGGATCTCTATAACCAGAAGGTGGAACAGAGCCTGCAGAAGAACGGCGGGGACAAAGAAGCCCTGGAGGAGGCCCAGAAGAAGGCTCAAAGCAGCACGAAGGACAAGGAGAAGGATAAAGACAAGAAAAAGCAGCCCGTAGCGGAGCGAACCATGGAGCAGATCCATAAGGGGCTTTTCTATGTATACACCGACTCGGAAACCTACGGGGATTTCTTTAAGGACATGAACGAGCGCTTTGGCGTGTACCGGGTGATGGACGCTTACCGGTACAGCACTTCTTCCGGGGTATTATCCGACTTCCGGGTGATGAAGTCCCTGTTCTCCCAGATGGTGTGGGAGGAAAAGGATTTTGCCACCCGCCTGCTGGGATATGAATACAGCGAGGTGGTAGTGGGAGGCACCATTTACGACTTGGAGAACGATTTCCCTGCCATCTACTATTTCTTCGGGTATATTGGTTTTGCCCTTTATATGCTGGTGTTTGTCTATATCGCTTTTGCCATTATCCGGGCCTTCCTGCTGGACGTGGCCTGGGGGCTGAAGGCCGCGCCGTTTCCCCGGGAAGGCGACAGGAAGGCAAAATGCCTGTGGGGGGCAAAAGGGTTCTGGCAGGGCTTCCGGCAGTTCCTTACAGTGGAGATGGGGGCCGCGGGGATGTCCTTCCTGCTGGCCATCATCGCTGCCCAGATTTCCGGCTATGTCCTGCGCCGGCCTAACGTGACTATCTATTTCGCGGTGTCTGCCGCCTACCTGTTCCACCTGTGCGTGGACATGCGCCGGGAAAGCCTTTCTGCTTTAAGGAAGGCGGTGCTGGCGAAGATTTCCCGGAACACGCCCTAAAAAAGACTTCTGCCCTAAGGAGGCGGCGCTTTTGGAACTCCAGCTTCTAAACCATCCATACCGCTATGAATGTGAAAACCTGTGCCGGCTGTTTTTCCCATACAGCCCGGTGCAGGTGGTGGAAAGCCTTTCCGGCGGGAAGGAGCCATGGGCTTTGGCGGCTGTGGAGGAATGTTCCGGCGGCTGCAGGGTGCTTGTGCGTGCGTCGGATGGGGAGCGGACAGTGGAAAAGGCGGGGCAGGAGGAAGCCCTTACGGAATATGCTGTGACAAACCGGCTGTATGCCGCCTTTATAGAGCTTACAGGCCAGCGCCCTGCCTGGGGGATGCTTACCGGGATACACCCTGTGAAGCTGCTGCGCCAGTATGCGGAGGAGCTGGGGGAGGAGGCCGGGGTGGAGAAATTCCGCAGCCGGTGCCATGTGACAGAGGCCCGCGCAAGCCTTGCCCTGCGCACGTTGCAAGCCCAAAGGCCCGTTACCGCCGCTTTGCTGGAAAACGACTGGAGCCTTTACATTTCCATCCCCTTCTGCCCCACCCGCTGTGCCTACTGCTCCTTTATTTCCCAGGACGTAAAGCAGGCCAAAAAGCTGATGGAGCCATATTTTGCCTTGCTTTTGGAGGAGCTTGCCAAAACGGCGGAGGTGACGAAAGCCCTGGGCCTGCGCCTTGTCTCGGTCTACATAGGGGGCGGCACGCCCACCACCCTTTCGGCACAGCAGCTTTCCCGGCTGTGCGAAGCGGTGCACATCCTCTTTGATTTGTCCCGCTGCCCGGAATTTACCGTGGAGGCCGGCAGGCCCGACACCATCACCCCGGAAAAGCTGGCGGCTTTGAAGCAGGGGGGCGTTACCCGCATCAGCATCAACCCCCAGAGCCTTTCAGACCAGGTGCTGGAGAATATTGGGCGCAGGCACACCGCCCAGGATGTGCTGGACGCTTTTGCCCTGGCAAAACAGGCGGGCTTTGAGGACATCAACTGCGACCTCATTGTGGGCCTGCCGGGGGATTCCCCCGCAGGCTTTGCAAACACCCTGGAGGGGGTGCTGGGGCTGGGCGCCAGCAACGTGACAGTACACTCCCTGGCTTTAAAGCGGGCGGCCCGCATTGAGGCCGAGGGGGGCACAGAGCTGCACAGGAAGCAGCGGGAGACTGCCGCCATGATGGACTTTTCCATCCGCCGCTTGACAGAGGAAGGCTATGTGCCCTATTATCTCTACAGGCAGACCCGCATGGCGGGGAACCTGGAAAATACGGGCTGGGCAAAGCCCGGCAGCATCTGCCGCTATAACATCTACACCATGGACGAATGCACCTCGGTCATTGCCTGCGGGGCGGGGGGCGTAACCAAGCTGAAGGATCCATACAGCGGCAGGCTGGAGCGCATTTTCAACTTTAAATATCCTCACGAGTACATTTCCCGCCACAGGGAAATACTCCTGCGAAAGGACGGTGTAACACAGCTTTATGAGCAATTTCGCCAGCGGCTACATTAAATACATCAACCATCTGGAGCAGATAAACGATGGGGCGGTAACAGACCCTGCCAGGATGGTGGAGGAGGTGGAGGGGGCCTACCGGGAAAGCCTGCGCAACGTGGCCCGCAACATTTCCGAGCGGAAAAAGCGCGCCCGCATTGTCATGCTTTCCGGCCCCAGCAGCAGCGGCAAAACCACCACAGCCCACCTGCTGCGCATGTATCTGGAGGGCTTTGGCATTAAGGCCACCATCATCTCCCTGGACGATTTCTATCTGGGCCGGGACAAAACCCCCCGCCTGCCTGACGGTTCTTACGATTTTGAGACGGTGGAAGCCCTGGACGCGGAGAAAATCCTCCAGTGCCTTTCAAACGTGATTGCAACGGGGAAATTTTCTGTGCCCCACTACAGCTTTTCCCTGGGCCGCCCGGACGGGCCGGATGCGGAATATGAAATTGGCCCGGAGGATATGGTGATTGTAGAGGGCATCCACGGGCTGAACCCCCTGTTTACCAGGGGCCTGCCGGAGGAGTCTTACATTAAGCTGTATGTCAGCGTGAAGCAGCAGATTAAGGACGCAAACGGCGAGGTGCTCTCCCCCATGAACCTGCGGCTTATCCGCCGCATTGTCCGGGACATCAAGTTCCGGGACAGCTCTGCCGAGCGCACCCTGTCCATGTGGCCCCAGGTGATTGAAGGGGAGAACCGCTATATCCGGCCTTACCGGATCTGGGCCGACTATACGGTGAACTCCATCCATATCTATGAGCCATGCGTCCTGCGCACAGTGGCCATCCCCCTTTTGCGGGCCATTGAGATTGACAGCCTGTACTATAAGAAGGCCCGGGATTTGGAGTCCCGGCTTATGCGCTTCGAGCCGGTGGACTGCGCCCTGGTGCCGGACGGCTCTATGCTCCGGGAGTTTTTAGGCAAGCGATAGGGTGGGCCTTGCATCCCCGGCGAGGGTTTTCCGGGGATGTAAGGGATTCGTAAAAGATTCGACAGAGAAAACCGCTTTACTTTCCGGAAGGATGTGCTATAATAGGAAATAAGAAAGCGGCAGGCTTTCTTAAATCTGGACACTAGAATAAAGGAGGAAATCGTTATGAGTATTTTAGACGACGTGGTCATAAACGCTAAATCCGCCGCTGAGGCTGTGGGCCGCAAGGCGGGGCAGCTTGTGGACGTGTCCAAGCTGCGCATCAGCGCTGCTGAGATCAACGCCGAAATAGCCAAGCGCTATGAGGTGCTGGGACAGTATGTGTATGAGTGCAGCCGCAGCACCCTTTCCGCCGACCCGGAGGCCGCCGGCCAGATGACGGAAATTGACGAGCTGAAAGCACAGCAGGCCGCTATTGCAAAGGAACTGGGGGACAAGCAGAACAAGGTGTTCTGCCCTGTCTGCGGCAAGCAAAGCCCCACCTCCGCCACCTTCTGCAGCGCCTGCGGCGCTAAGCTTATGCCGGATCCGGAGCCTGTGCCCCAGGAGGCCGGGCCGGATGACGCCAGGGAGGCTGCCGAGGCAGACGGGCCTGACGTGCAGAATTCTGACATCCCGCCCCGCCAGTTCCCTTAAAGCCGGGAGGACATAAGGCGGAAGCAGGGAGGCTGACGGCTTGTCCCTTCCTGTAGGATTTCGTTTCATATGACAATGTGTGTGCTGCGTGGAGCCGGCCCCCAGGGGCCGGCTTTTTGCTGCCTGCCGCACACCGGGCTTTGTGCTTTTATAGCCCCAAAAGGCTTGCCAGGAAAATCATGCTATGGTATACTATAACATAGTTACGCTTTGCGCAGGGCGGATGTGCGCAGGGAGCGCCTCTCCCTGCGGGACCTGCCGGGCGCCGCGCTGAAAAGTTATGGAAAGGCATGATGCTTTATGGTTCGGAAAAGTTTCTTTTTGCTGGCGGCAGGCATGCTGCTTTTGCTGACAGCTTGTACAAGCCGGGAACCCTTACCCCAGGAGGACGAGCAGCCTGCGTCCCGGACAGTGGCCCTGACGGTGTGGGGCGCCCAGGAGGATGAAGAATTGCTGAGGGAGCTTTTCGCTTCGTTCCAAAAGCAGTATGCGGGGCAGGCGGATTTTGAATTCACCTACCAGGCCCAAAGCGAATCGGGCTGCAAGGACGCTTTGCTGGCTGATTTGGAGGGCGGCCCGGATGTGTTTGCCTTTGCGGACGATCAACTGGCCGCTTTGGCGGCGGCCGGGGCTTTGGCGCCCCTTGAGGATACGGCGGGCATCAGCGGCGCCAACCTGCCTGCCGCTGTGGAAGCAGCCAGTGTGGACGGCACCCTTTATGCCTATCCGCTGACAGCGGACAACGGCTATTTCTTATATTACAACAAGGCGTATTTTACAGAAGAAGATGTGCAGAGCTTTAACCGGCTGGTGGAAGCGGCGGCAGAAGCCGGGCGGGTGGTAACCATGGACTGGTCCTCTGCCTGGTATGTATATGCCTTTTTCGGCAACACCGGCATGGAAGTGAAGATAAACGACGACGGCATCACCAACACCTGCACCTGGAACAGCACCGAAGGGCCTATCCATGGGGTGGACGTGGCCCAGGCCATGCTGGACATTGCAGCCAGCCCGGGGTTTGCCAACCTGCCGGATACGGAGTTCCTGGCCGGGGTGCAGGATGGCTCGGTAGCGGCAGGGGTCAGCGGCGTGTGGAACGCGGTGGCGGTGGAGGAGGCCTGGGGCGAAAACGCTGGGGCCGCCAAGCTGCCTACCTTTGACTGCGCCGGACAGCAAATCCAAATGGCCTCCTTCTCCGGGTGCAAGCTTATCGGGGTGAACGCCTACTCCTCTGAGGCCGAGTGGGCGGCCCGGCTGGCTGAATGGATTACCAACGAGAACGGGCAGGCCCGCCGTTTTGCGGTGCGGGGGCAGGGCCCTTCCAACATACACGCGGCAAATTCCCCTGAAGTGCAGGGATCCCCGGCTATTGCGGCCCTGCTGGCCCAGTCTGAGTTTTCGCAATTGCAGCGGGTAGGCGGGAAATTCTGGGATCCGGTTTCCGAGTTTGCCGGAAACATGGCCCTGGGCAATCCTGGCGGCGACCCTTTGCAGGCGCAACTGGATAAGCTGGTGGAGGGAGTAACGGCCCGGTAAAGGCGTTTTGTGCCGCCTAGTTTCTAAAATATTTCTCGGAGGGGACTTTATGAAAGGCAAGCTGACCCTGCAGCAGCGCCTGATTCTGCCCATCGTTTTGCTGGGCCTGGTGACGCTGCTTTCCAACATATTGGCTGTATTCAGCATCAACAACGTAAACGCCAACGCCGGCACTATCGTTGACACATACATGGCAAGTGAAACAAAGCTGGAGGAAATCCGGCGATCGATGATGGGCATCCACCGGCTGGCCCTGTCCCACATTGTGGCGGCGGATCACAGCACCATGATCCGGCTGGTGCAGGAAATCAAAGAGGAAGAGGCGGCGCTGGATGAGCAGTTGGCCGCTTATGAGGGCTTTGTTTCAGAGGAAGAGGGGGAAACGTACCAGGCGCTTTTAGAGGATTATGCCGCCTTCAAGCATGCCCTGGTAAAGCTGGTGTGCGCCAGTGCGGACAGCAAAACCCAGGAGGCCTATGCCATGGCCAACGGGGATGTGGCCTCTTACGGCAGCTCGGCGGAGGGGCGCATTGACACGCTGTACGCCTCTGCCAGCGCCCAGGCGGGTACGGCCCGGGGCAGGCTGTTTCTCGTATACCTGACCTCCCTGATTATCAGCGCCTGCACCTTGGCGGCAGGGATTGTCCTGGTGGCGGCGGCCTTCCGGATTGTGCGCAAATACGTGGTTGCCCCTATCCGCCAGGCTATGGGCACGCTGCAGGACAGCTCCCAGCGCCTGGGCGGCGTGGTGGGGCAGGTGCATGACAGGATTCACAGCTCCAGCGGCAGCGTGCAGGCCCTTTCCAACCTGACCTCCCAGCTTTCCGCCGCGCTGGAGGAGGTTTCCGGCAGTGCGGGGAACATCAGCAGCAGTGCTGCCGGAACCCAGGCCGACGCTCAGGATATGGCAGAGGAGTGCGCAGCCATCACCTCCTATTCGGTGGAAATGCGGGGGCGGGCTGAGGAAATTGAAAAAACCGCCCGGGAGAATATGGAATCTGTCCGCACCCGGACAGAGGAAATTGTGTCCCAGTTGAGTACGGCGATTGAAAAGAGCAAAAGCGTGGGGGAAATCGGCAGCCTGACAAAGGACATCCTGTCCATTTCCTCCTCTACTGACCTGATTGCTGTCAACGCATCTATTGAAGCGGCCCGGGCTGGGACGGCTGGCAAGGGCTTTGCCATGGTGGCCCGGGAGATACGCACGCTGGCAGACTCCTGCGCCGAGACAGCCGGGCACATCCAGGAGGTGAGCGGCGTAGTTACCGGGGCGGTGGACTACCTGTCCGGCAGCGCCCAGGAGCTGGTGGAGTATTTAAGCCATGCCGTGCTGGAGCAGTTCCAGCGTTCGGCGGCGTCCGGCAAGCAGTACCGCGATGACGCGATTTATGTGCAGAGCAGCATCGAAGCCTTTAACAGCCGGGTGGAGCGCCTGCGGGTCGCCATGGACGAGGTGGCTGGCTCCATCGCCAATATTTCCGACGCTATTGGCGGCGCGGCGGAAGGCGTGAACGGAGCAGCCGGCCGCACCCAGGAGCTGGTGGAGGACATGGCCGGGATTGCCCAGGGAATGGCGACAAACGGGGAGATTGTGGGCGATCTGCAAAAGCAGATGGAATCTTTAGCGAATTTGTGAGGATAAACATCTCCGGCGTAGAACCACAGGAGATGGCTGCATGGTAAAGTCCTCTGGCTTTGGAGTCCGTTGGGAAGAATCCAATGGGCTGAGGAAAAAATGGGGACAAAATGCAGTGTCCTGGTGTCTGGATCACATCGTAGTGCTTCATCCGGAGCAGGGTGAAGAGCATCCGCAGAATCTGTGCTCGGACGCAGGCTATACTGGCAGCGGAGAAGCGGTTGAACAGCGCAATTATATTCCACATATTCGGCCCAGTGGCAAGGAAAAGAAGGAGCTGGAGCGCGACCCAGACTTTCGCGCACACCACTGGGTTGTTGAGGTTACTCACGCTTTTTTCAATCGATTCCGAAAATTTCTGGTTCGCTGCGAGAAGAAAGCTACTACATGGCGCTGCTTCAGTTTGCCTGCGCTGTTATTGTCTAATTCATTAGCGTTCATCATTAATTTCGGGATGGGTTCTTAGTCGAATGCCCAGAATTCCAACATCCGCTTTTTTGATTATGCCGGGCCGGGTTTACGGACGCTCACTGCCGCCAGATTGCGCGGATGGGTGCAGGCTTCACTGAGATCGGCGTTGTTCTTCTCGAAATTCTCCCAGGAGATGACACCGTGCCCCACACCCCGAAAGGCTCCGTGTCGGGCACGGTCAGGGGCACATTGAGGAACGTGCGCACCGCAAGGGTCACGTCCTCACCGATGATGCTCTCCCGGCCACGGGTGATGGCCTGCCGGAATTGCCCATCGTCGTAGCGGAGCACCAGCGTCAGACCGTCTATTTTCCAGGACAGCAACACGTCCTTTTCTCTGGCGAAGCGCACCAGGCCTTCTACCAATTTCGTCTTGTCCGCTGAAAGCATGGGGGTGTGGCGCACCGGGGTGAGTTCTGCCAAGATGTCGCCCAGCACGGTCTGAGTGGGTGAGCTTAGAAAGGGTGAGGCCCATTTCGATCTCCAGGTCACGCAGCTCATCCATCATCTTGTCATATTCCTAGTCAGTCATGATGAGAGCGTCATCCCGGTAATAGGCGGTGTCCGCCGTCCGGATTTTGGCTATATGGGCTTTCATGCGTCCTGTTTTTTCTTCTGCAATCATTTTGCTGTCTCCTTTGCGTTGATTTTCTATACGAACAGGAACAGCCTGCGTGGCTCCCAGGAAAAAGTTGATGGGAACCATGCGGCCCCGTTTTAAAAGAGATGCAGAGAAATCTCTGCATCTCTTTTTGCCGGACATTGCAGTTTGCGATGATGTTTGGGGCCAATGTGTTAAGTTTTGAAAAATCAAAACCACTAGTAAACTAGTGGTTTGCTCAGACCCCATAGGGGTCAATCCATGCTGACCCCTGGAAAGGGTACTGAGAGTTTGCCATCGCCTCACAATCACAGGTAGCCGCTAAAAGCGGCTGTTTCTTTTTGTCTACTTACTCTTGCTACCCGTAAACGGGTCCATGTACTCATTCAGCAACATCTGATCCACTGCCAGGTCTTCTTCCATCTGATTTCGGATGTATTCCTGGATCTCGGGATGGTTCTCCTTATAGCGAGTTCACTGAGGATAATGGTGCGTAGGCCGTTGCCAAGAATCCATCGGAGCAATATTGCACAATACCATCGTATAACGGAATCCAGTCTGTTTGTACCGGGTTTGCCTAATGTCTGTTTCTCATAGATGTCCCACTTAAACAGC
This sequence comes from Neglectibacter sp. X4, assembly GCF_009917365.1. Lineage (NCBI taxonomy): Bacteria > Bacillati > Bacillota > Clostridia > Eubacteriales > Oscillospiraceae > Neglectibacter > Neglectibacter sp. X4. The sequence goes on from NZ_QWLE01000044.1 coordinate 23,336, forward strand.
TGCTGAAGCCTCATCATGAACTCCACAGTTCTTCGAAATCGACCTCGTTATCTTCACCCTTAAGTTCGGGGTAATGAAGGCCTTCATTCACGATGGTATCATGCAGATTTTCTGGCTAGTCATACGACAGGGTAATATCATCACTGGTGTGTTGAATTGGGAAGTTCTCTATGATTCGCTGTTTCTGCCGATCAGAAAGGAAATTCCCAAATTTCTGCGTCATCGGCATCACTTCGCCAGATACCAAATCACGAGTAAGGATCAGCCCGAACTTACGCAGGGCTTCAAAATCAGTCTCGGTCGCTGCATTATGGCATGTACTCATTTCGATATCGCCATCAGCAAGATCCCTGACCAATGCACCCATCTTTGACACCATCATCCCCGAATACATCCGGGCCGCAGAAACCAGAGCGGAGGGAAAGAATATATGAGGCGCTGCGCATTGGCGCGAACGACCCCAGCAGCAAGCTTCGCATTATCGCGGAGTTTATGAAGGGCAATCCCATAGAGGAAAACGCCCGGTTCTTACAGTGGCATTCTTGTGTTAGACTACTGGTAGAAGAAATGAAAAGCGAGGTGTCTCTTATGGCGAGAACCGCAACCAGAACCGCAAATGTCTTTACCCGTGTAGACCCGGAAACGAAAGAACAAGCCGAAGTGATTTTGAATCAGCTTGGAATCCCTATCTCCAATGCGATTGGAATGTTTTTGAAGCAAATCGTCATGCACCGGTGCATTCCGTTTGAGATGAAACTCCCCAGTTCTGTTCCTGTCGCCGCAGGTAGCCTGACGAAGGAGCAGTTTGACGCAGAGCTTCAAAAAGGCATGGACGATATCGCCGCAGGGCGTGTCCTGTCCACCGATGCAGTAGAAGCTGAAATACGTGGCCTGTATGGTGGCTAAGGATGACAATCATATACACCAATACGGCCCGGCACGATTTGCGGGAAATCTACGAGTATATTGCGTACACACTCCTTGAAGATCATGCGCGAGGCCCGTTCGTTGGAGAGCCTGCCAGAGCGCAATCCGCTGTATCGGGATGAACCGTGGCACAGCCAGGGCGTGGGGTTCTTCTGTGTCAAAAACTATCTGGTTTTCTACACGGTCAACCCGAATGCTGACACGGTATCCATTGCCCGGATCATGTACGGAGGTCGAGACATCAGCCGCCAACTGGAAGAAACTCCGGAGTGGTAATTTGCAACTCCCCATCGGTTCGCTCCGGTGGGGAGTTGCTTCTTAGAATTGGTCAAAATCCTCCTGCGTTGCCAGGGTCGCATACTTGCAGCCATCGTTCAGATGCTCCGCAAAATGTCGTTGACCATGCTCGCCGTCAGCAGGTTGGGATCCCGAAGGGACAGCCCGACCTGCAAACAGCACAGCAGGAACAACGGCGTGGTCATTTCCCGGTTAGTCGGACGAAGTTTTTTAGACTGAACATCCGTCTGCACATTCAGCCCCCCAGCTCAATGAGTTGGGGTAGCACCTGTAGATGGAGAAGGTGTTGAAGCTGTCCAGCCAGTCCTCCGGGGAATCCAGGACGGCGGGGTCGGCGTGTTTCGCCATGATGTACGCGATGTTCTCGAACATCTCCAACGAGAACATATCCAGCCCGGAACTGCCCTCCTCGTTGCTCCCCACGCTCTTTTCCAGGGCGGCGAGATCCTTGTAGATGTCCCGGTGGAACTTCAGCCGGTAGATGCGGGGAATGGCGGCGCTGGTCTTGAACTCGACCTGCTGGCCATCAATTTCGATGGTGCGTTTGATACCCATGTGTCAGCCCTCCTTTAGCCCTGATCGTCCCCAGCGGAGACATCCTCTGCCGGGGTGTTCGCAGGCTGATAGACGCTCTTGTACCAGTTGTTGTAGACCGTGGCCGTAGCGGAGTCCCCGGTCTTGGCCTTCACATAGCCGGTGGACAGGGGTCGGGCCTTCACGGTCAGGGCCTCGGTCTGCACCTTCCGGTTCCCCTCGTTGGTCTTGGCGGAGATGGAGGGCGGGAGACGGAGCAGTTGTAGAGGACGTGGCGGATCTTCCGCACATCTCCATCGAACTCAAACAGCAGGGCAAACTTTGCCGAGTGGACAGTGTTCACCAGAGATTGGTGTGTTTCAGACATCTTTGTGACCGTCCAGCTTGCTTTACCCGGTATTACGATGCCTTCTATATGAGTACGGCAAATCAGCAGCGGATTGTATACGACCAAGAGACACATGCCATCGTCTTGGTGGTAGCGGGCCGCAATATTACCAGTGCAATTGTTACGGCAGAATACACCAAAACCACAGACTAAGGGGGGCGCGCATGAAGCAGGTATTGCCAACTCGCCGCCGATAAGCTGTGAAAAAGTTTCCAGCGAGTTGTCCACCCGCGCCGGTCTGGGCGGTCTGCCCGGTTCCACTACCAGAATGTTGATTTCATGTTCCATGCAAAAGTCCTCCTTTGGTTTGATTGATGTATTGCAAAGCACCGGGCGGCTTAACCGTCCAGCAGCCCGTGCGCCATATCGTGGCTGACAAGGGATGTGTAATACTGCCCCATCGTGACGGGGGCGTTGTAGAGCGCCGCCAGCGTGTACGCATTGATGTTGCCAATCTTGGCAGTATTGCTTTTCAGGCTGTCCATGACATAGCCAATATGTTCGCTGTTCAGCTTCAGGAACCGGCTTTTGACAACCTCGGTGGGTACTTCCTGCCCGCAGATACGGACAGATTCCCGTGTGGAGCAGCAGATTTCAAGCATTAACTCCACATAGCCGTCCAGCAAGTCCTTGTCCCAGGGGTTCCGTTCCAGAAGAATGTCATAGTCAATATTTTCTAAAATCAGTTCGCGGCAGCTTTCCATCTCATCCAATCCCATCCTGCGCGGAGCGCGTTTACCAGCAGGAGAAGAAACCGCTGAGGGGGCAGGGGGTGTGATGGATAGATCAGTATCGCTTTTTTCAGTTTTATTTATATCAGTATTATTAGGGGCGGAAATTCCGCACTCTTGACCGCTGGTTTTCAGGGGTGCAGACTGCGGTTTTTCAGCAGT
>NZ_QWLE01000045.1:0-26225 GCF_009917365.1 Neglectibacter sp. X4
TCTGTGGGGCTATTGTGGGCCTGTCCCATGATTTCCCTTGCCGCTTCCGGTGCGCCAACACCGGGGGCGGCTTTTTTACTTTTCTAATAATTCAAGTTCTTGTTCAATGTAACGAACAATTTCAGTGTATAAATCAAGACAATCTATATCAAATTCATCTTGATATTTCTGAAGCTGTTCCAAATATTTATTCCAGTTATTTTTCTTTCCCCTTGGTGTAGACAGGGAAGAAACTTTTTGCTTGACCTGTTCAAAAGATGCCTTCAAAAGCCGTTCTTTCTGTGATTCTGCAAGTGAAAACATTGTGGTTACGACTTCTTGGGTTCCACGGATTCCCTTGATTCGGGCCTGTTCTGCTTGCCGTAAAGTCAAAGCCTTTTGTTTTCCAAGTTCTGACCGCATAAAGAAAGTTTCAAAATTTGTGGTGGTTTGTATTAGTCTGATACAATCATCTAAAATACGAAAATCATTTTGGGCCTGAACCAAAGTATATGATTTTCGCATATCTCGCAAAATTTCCTTTGGTGGAATATCATGGGTTACTGTGGTTTTGATAGTTACACCTAATTCTGGAATATCCCTTTGGGCCGTGGTGGAAAAATCTTGTTGTTTCCTTTTCCTTGATTTCCGTAACAGAAGAAATAAGAAAATAACGAACAAGGCAATCAACACAATGAATATTGGGCGCTGTTCTAATGGAGCCGTGGAAAACATACTGGCATAAGCTATAATTCCGCCACCAAAAAAGAATATACCAAGCCCTTTGGCAAGTTTTTTCATCATGTTACATCCTTCCTGATCTGTTCCGTGGAAAAAGCAGTAATTTCAATGAATTTTATAGTTGGAACACACGGAACAGATTTCATATTTCTTTTATTAAAAAATATAAAAAATATATAGATATGTATATAAAAGAAAATGGGCTATTTTTCTGTTCCGTGTGTTCCAACCCATTGAAATACCAGTGTTTTCAAGGGTTTGGGTATGGAACCCATTGGAATAGATTATTTCAAATCACTTTGGAAGGCAACTGCTTTTCCAATAATTCTGATGTGGGAAAGTTCTTCCCCGGAATAACGCATAGTTTTATATTTTGGATTTTCAGGAAATAGCAAAAGTTCATTTTCTTCAGGATTATATTGAACCCGTTTCAAAGTGGCTTCATCTTCAATTAGAACGGCGGCAATTTCTCCATCTTCCACCATTTCTTGCTTTCTGATGAAAACTATATCACCATCATAGATTCTGGCCCCGATCATAGAATCCCCTTGCGCCCTTAAACAGAAATCGGCCCGGATGTTGGCCCCAGCTTCCACATAGGCTTCAAACTGTTCATCTGCAAAAATTGAAGTTCCACAAGCAATATTTCCAAGCAAAGGAAATTTCTTGGTTTCGATCCGAAACAGATTATCCACTTGAATTTCTTCTTTCCACCCCATTAAATAGGCCGGTGTGGTATGTAACACTTGGGCCAATGCCGCTATTTTATCTCGACGCATATTGGCAATCATACCGGTTTCCCATTTTCGGACTGTGCTTTTTCCAACACCAACGGCTTCCCCGACTTGTTCAAGGGTGAGATTGTTTTCTTCCCGTAAGGCTTTGATCTTTTGCCCCATGTTGAGTTCAGCCATGTTTTATCGCTCCTTTCATTTGGATAAGTAACAAAGTTATTATAACAGGCGTGTGTCTTTTTTGCAACCCCAAAAGCAGAAAAAATAAAAAAGTTTCTTAAAATACACAAATGGGGTTGACAAGCCCCAAGGGATATGGTATTCTTTAAGTGTCCTAAATGACACACGCAAAAAAATCAAACCCCTAAAAGACACGAAAGGAAGTGAGCGCATGAACAAGGCAAAACTGGAATATGAAATGAACCTTCGTGGGGTGTCCCGATCTGATCTTTGCAAAGTCCTTGGGATTTCTCGTTCCGCTTTTTACCGTAAGTGTAACGGGATTTCGGAGTTTACCCAAGGTGAGATTCAGAAAATCGTGGACTGCCTGAACCTCAAAACCCCGGTGGGCATTTTTTTTGATGCTAAAGTGTCCTAAAAGACACACCGCCGCAAAATAACTCCCCCCCCCCATAATGGGGCGGGGGGGGGGAAGGAGTGAAAACCATGAACGAAAACAGTATTCAGGTGCTTTCCAACCAGCTTCAGGTGAAAGAATGGGCCGGTCAACGTGTGATCACGTTCCAAGACATTGACACGGTACACCAGCGGCCCCGTGGCACCGCAAGCCGGAACTTCCGGGAAAACCGGGACAAGTTCATTGAAGGAACGGATTTCTTCAAAATTTGCGCCGACGAAATTCGTCGCCGCAATGTTATGGAGATTTCCAACATGACCCGTGACAATGTGACTGTTCTGACAGAAAGCGGTTACTTGATGATCGTGAAATCCCTGCATGATGATCTGGCTTGGGAAGTTCAGCGGCTTTTGGTGAACTGCTATTTCCGGGTGAAAGAGGAAGCCGCCCCGGTGGAGGAAACCACCTTGGCTGTGGTGAACCATGAAACCATTTTGAGGGCCGCAAGCATTATGGCAAGCTGTCCCAATTCCACCCGGTATGTGCTGAATTGCTTGCGGCACATTATCCCAGACATTGACCAGCCGGAAACCGTCACCGCTATGATCGGTGAAAAGCCGGTGGAAATCCCCAAACTTCCAGCCCCGGAAACTGCTGTGGTGACAACCGCCAAGACCAAGAAAAAGCGGACATTTCCCTATTTCAACTGTGAAAAGTTGCGCCGCTTGATGGCGGAAAAGTGCTTGACTACTTATGAAGTCGCTGATCGGGTTGGATGCGCCCAAGGAACAGTGAGCGATTGGAGAAGCGGTAAGTATTATCCCGGTGGGCCTTATCGGAAAAAGCTGTGTGCGGCTTTGGGTGTGGCCCCGGAATATTTTGACAGATAGGAGTGTGAACAACCTTGAAAAATTTTAGTGAGGGCCTGAAGTATGCTATGGCCCAAGCCGATATGAGCCAATCGGCCCTGTCGGAGAAAAGCGGCTGTTCCAAGGCCGCTATCAGTCAATACCTGTCCGGGAAGAACACCCCCGGCCCCGCCAAGGTCAAGGCGCTGGCGGATGCCCTTGGGGTTTCGGTGGAATACCTGATGGGTTTTGACGTTTCCCCGGTCAAAGAACCGGCCCCATCCATTACCCGGATCGGCACCCGGCAAGCGGCCCGGTGCTTGGGTAAGTCTGAACAGTTCGTGAGAATCGGCCTTCAGCGTGGCCTTCTCCCCTTTGGGAACGCTGTTCCCGGCACCGGGAACAACTGGAACTATTACATTAACCCTGTGAAGTTCCGGGATTATGTGGGCGCTGACCGGTTCAATGAGTTTTTCGGCCTGACCGCCTGACAGATTAGGGGGGGGGAATGAGTGAAACTGAAAGGGATAGATGGCGGGGCCTTGCGCTTGCCAAAGTCTTTTTATGAACGCCCCTTGACCCCTGAAGAAGCCCAATTTGCAACAGACCATATAAACATAGTTTGGTGGTATCTGGATCAACAGGGCCTTGACCGGGCGGAATGGTTTGACGTGGTGATTTTCCGGTATCTTTTGACCGTGAAACGCTGGTTGGCCTTGCCCGATCTGCAACAGGTGAAATTTGTAACCGTGGCCTGTTCCGCTATGCGTTCTGCCATTGGGCATGAACGGGAAAAACGGGCCAAAGAACCCCGTTCTGTGAGCCTTTATGATGTTATCCCCGGTACAGATGATCTTCAGTACATTGACACCATAGCGGCCCCGGAACCCGCATTTTTATAGGAGTGTGACACGATGAAAATTCAATACAATGTTCAGCCCCCACCCAAGAAAGCCCCCTTTGGCGGGGCCAAGTGTGAGGAAGTCCAAGCCATTGAAGATTTCCTGACCAGCGGAAACGCCAAAAATATATGTTTCCAGTATGACAGCCCCAAGGAAGCCAAAAGCAAAACTTCCACGATCGCTTCCCACCGTAAACGCTGGATGGCGAAAAACCCCGGCAAGGGTTACGCCGCATACCGAGTGGGGGCGGCAATCTACATTATCCGGGAAGGGAAAAGCAAATGAACCTTTATCCCCACCAACAAAAAGCCCTTGAACTGACTGCCGCCCACAACCGATGCGCTTATTACCTTGACATGGGATTGGGAAAAACCTTTGTGGGTTCTGAAAAAGCCTTTGAATTTCCTGAAAAAGTTCTGTTGGTGTGCCAACATTCCAAAATTTCTGATTGGCTGGATCACTTCAGAACGTATTACCCCTATACCGTCTTTGACCTGACCCAAAAGAAACAGCTTGAAGAATTTATGGGAACGGTTGGGAAGTTTGCCGGGGTGATCAACTATGAACTGACCTTCAGGCGGAAGATTTTGAAATCTCTATCCGGGTTTACCCTGATGTTGGATGAAAGTTCCCTGATCCAGAATGAAACCGCCAAGCGGTCAAAGTTCATTCTTGGGCTGAACCCGGCCAACGTGGTTCTTCTTTCCGGCACCCCCACGGGTGGGAAATATGAAAAGCTGTGGAGCCAATGCCAACTGTTGGGCTGGAATATCTCAAAAGACCTGTTCTGGAAACAGTATGTTGATACTGAATGGGTTGAAAATGATGGGTTTTGGCGGCAAAGGGTTATTGGTTATAAGAATGTTGACCGCCTGAAGAAAAAGCTGGCAGATCATGGGGCGGTATTCATGACCACTGAAGAAGCTGGCCTGTCCTTACCGGAAAAGACCATGATTCAGGTGAAAACGGCACCTTCCCCGCTTTACTGGAAATTCAAGCGGGAACGGGTGGTAAGTGTGGACACCGTGAACCTTGGAGAATTTGAACTTGATTCAGATTTTTGGGGTTCCAATGAACACGCTGAAAGGGAATTGATTGGTGATACCAGCTTGACCAACCGCCTTTATCAACGGCAACTTTGCGGCCTGTATAACCCGGCCCGGTATGAAGCCTTCAGGGATTTGGTAAACAGCACGGATGATCGGTTGATTGTGTTCTATAACTTCACAGAGGAAATGGAGCGCATGAAACGCATGGTGGAAGCCATGAACCGGCCTGTTTCCATCCAGAATGGGGAAACCAAAGACCTGACCGCCTACAACTACAAGGCCGATTCTGTGACCTTCATTCAGTATCAGGCCGGGGCGAGGGGCGGAAACTATCAGAAGGCAAACAAGATCATTTATTTCAGCTTGCCGGAAAGTTGGGAACTGTGGGAACAGTCCCAAAAGAGAATCCACCGTATGGGGCAGGAACACCCCTGCTTCTATTACCTGTTGATCTGTCCCGGAACGGTTGAAGAAAATATCTTGGAAACCTTGCAAATGCGAAAGGATTACAACGATGAACTGTTCCAGAAATACGAAACGGCGGGTTAAAATCCGTTGTCCAATCAACCCTTGGCCTATTGCCAAATACGCCGCTTTAACCCTGTTTGGGATTCTGCTATTCCGGGCGGGGGCCGCAAGAGCCTTGGCGGATCGTGGGTATCAGGCCATTGGGGGTGAAGTATTCGCCCTGTTTATCCCGGTGTTCTATTGGATGTTTTCAAGGGTGATCCGGGATTTTGTGGAAGATATGAAGAAAGAATGGAGTGAAAGAAAATGATCAAGTGTGAAAACAAATGCCCTTTGGAAAAGTTTGAAGGGTGTTGCCAGTGTTGCCCGGAAAACAAGGATTGCCCGGAAGCCTGTGAACATGAACCGGGTTCATGTGGGGAAGCCACCTTTGATGAAGCAAGCGGCCTTGTGGCCTTCCAGAACACCCAGCTTGCCACCTTGAACGCTATTGCTTGATTGGCTTGTGGTGATGATTGATATTGATCGGCAAAAAGAAACTGTAATTGTCAATGATAAAGCCAAACTGGAACACTTCTATAATGAACATAAAAAGGAAATTTGGGCCGGGTTCAATAGCCGCAACTATGACCAATACATTCTGAAAGGGATTATGTGCGGTTTCAACCCCAAGGAAATCAATGACTGGATCATTTTGCAGGACAAGCCCGGTTACAGGTTTTCAAGTCTGTTCCGCAACTACCCCCTGATCAACTATGATGTGATGCCTAACCCGCCAATCAGCCTGAAGGCGCTGGAAGCCTTCATGGGCCATTCCATCAAGGAAACAAGCGTTCCTTTTGACATTGACCGCCCTTTAACGAAAGAAGAATTGGCCGAAACTATCAAATATTGCCGCCATGATGTTGAAGAAACAATCGAAGTTTGGATTAGGAGCATTGAGGAATTTAATACCACCATGTTCTTTGTCAATCATTTTCATCTTGGAAGTAACTGCATAGGAAAGACCAAAGCCCAGCTTGCGGCAACGATTTTGGGCGGCAACCGTAAAGGTAAAACTTTTGATGATGAATTTGAATTTCCTATTTTGGATTGTGTGCGATTGAATAAATACAAATTTGTTGCGAATTGGTATAAAAACCCGATCAATCATGATTACAAAAAAACGCAAGAAAATGTGATGGTTGCGGGTGTTCCCCATACGTTTGCTTGGGGAGGTGGACATGGGGCTATTCGTAAGCACCATGATTCAGGGATTTTCATGGTGGTTGATGTTACTGCCTATTACCCTTCTCTCCAAAAGCAATTCAAAATTGGGTATAGAGTGATGGATAATCCTGAAAATTTTGAATTTATCCATGATAGCAATATAGAGTTCAAACGGAAAGGGGACAAGAAAGCCCGTCAGCCTTTCAAAATTATGGATAACGCCATTTCAGGGCAAATGAAAGAACCGGGATCGTCCCTTTATGATCCTATGAGCAATAACACCATTTGTATTAACGGACAACTTTTGCTATTGGATTTGATTGAACATCTTGAAGCCGCCAACTGTTGCCGACTAATCCAAAACAATACCGATGGTATCATAATCAAGCCTAATAACTATGAACAAGACTTTGACACCATTGATGATGTGGTTTGGGAATGGGAACAAAGAACCGGAATGAGAATGGACTTTGATATTTTCATGGGCCATATTTTCCAAAAAGATGTGAACAATTACTTCTTGATTGATCGTGAAACGGGAGCCGTAAAAGCGAAGGGGGCCTATGTAAAAAAGCTGTCTGATCTGGATTATGATCTTCCCATTGTGAACCGGGCCATTGTGGAATATTTCACTAATGATGTACCCCCGGAAGAAACTGTTGGGGCGTGTACCAGCTTGCGAGACTTTCAGAAAGTGGTGAAAGTAAGTTCTAAATATCTTTATGCCCTGTATGCCCCAACCATTGTGGAAGAACGGATCAGAGATGAAAAAGGGCGTTCCAAAAAAGTGATTCGATTCCGTGGTGGGGAAGTTCAGAAAGATAAAACCTTCCGGGTGTTTGCGTCCAAAGACCACCGAAAAGGCGGTATTTACAAGGTTTCGGGCAAGGTTGTTAGGGGCCGAAAAAAGAACCCTGAAAAATTCGCTAACACCCCCCAGCATTGTTTCATTATCAATTCCAATGTTTCCACTATGCCCATTCCTGATGAACTGGACAGGCAATATTATATTGATTTGGCTTGGAAGCGTTTAGAAGATTACGGGGTGAAAAGATGAAATTGAAAATTAACCTTCAAAAGATGGCCGGGGGGGGGGGCGCTGATTCATGCAAATTTTCAGGGGCTATGTGCCCACCAAAGATAAACAGTGTTTGGAGAAATTCAAGGGCCGGAAACGGCTGAACACTCTTGAAGATGTGGCAGACCTTGACGAATACGCCGGTATTCTTGGGGCTGAAGCTATTCTGATTGATGTGGACGATGCTGAAACTTCTGATCTTCTGTTTCAGATTGTTCAGGATTTTGAATTGAAATGCCGGGTGTATCAAACCACACGGGGGAAACACTTCATCTTCAAAAATCCTGAAGGGCTGGTTGAAAAAAGCTGGACAAAGAAAACCCTTGCCCTTGGGATCACCACGGATGCCAAAGTGGGCAGGAATAACAGCTATGCAATTCTAAAATTCAAAGGGGTTGAGCGGCCTATTATCTATGACACCCCGGAAGATAAAATTCAGGAACTTCCTTTGTGGCTGACCCCGGTGAAATGCAATCAGGATTTTTTGAAAATGGGTAAAGGTGACGGACGGAATACGGCGCTTTATACCTACATTCTGACCCTGCAAAGCGAGGATTTCACCAAGGAAGAAGCCCGCGAATGTATCAGGCTGATTAACCGGTATGTTTTGGCAGACCCCTTGTCTGACCGGGAATTGGAAGTTATCTTGCGGGATGATGCCTTCAAGAAAACATCCTTCTTCAATGGTAGTACATTCCTGTTTGACAAGTTCGCTACTTATCTAAAAAACAATAACCACATTGTCAAAATCAATAACCGCCTTCACATATACCGGAATGGTATTTATGTTACCGGGGATTCCCAAATTGAAGCCCAAATGATCAAGCTGATCCCCGGCCTGAAACGGGCGCAAAGATCAGAGGTATTAGCCTATCTTGAAATCATGATTGAAGATGAAATCAAGACCACCAACCCCGCTGTGATCGCCTTCAGCAACGGCCTTTATAACATCGTGGATGGCACCTTCAGAGATTTCACCCCGGCTGTGGTTATCACCAACAAAATTCCTTGGCCCTACAACCCCGCCGCCCATTCTGACCTTCTGGATCATACCCTTGACCGGCTGGCCTGTGATGATTCTGAAGTCCGGGCGCTGTTGGAAGAAATGGTGGGCTATTGCCTGTATAGGCGGAATGAGTTGGGGAAAGCCTTCATTCTGATTGGGGATAAAAGCAACGGCAAAAGCACCTTCCTTCACATGGTCAAAAACATGATGGGGAATGAAAATATTGCTTCCCTTGATTTGAAGGAACTTGGGGACAGATTCAAGACCGCTGAACTGTTTGGAAAACTTGCCAACATAGGTGATGATATTGGGGATGAATTTATTGCCAATGCGTCAATTTTCAAAAAGTTGGTGACAGGGGATCAGGTGAATGTGGAGCGCAAAGGAAAAGACCCCTTTGAATTTATCAACTATGCCAAGTTCCTGTTTTCTGCCAATGTCATTCCCCGGATCAAAGACAAAACCGGGGCCGTTCAGCGCCGCCTTACCATTGTTCCTTTTGATGCTAAGTTTACCCCCAACGATGCTGATTTTCGGCCATTTATCAAGGATGAACTTTGTGAACAGGAACCCATGGAATACCTGATCCAGCTTGGCCTTGCGGCCCTGAAGCGAGTGTTGATCAATAATCAGTTCACCACTTCAAGCCGGGTTCAGGGACAGCTTGACGAATATGAAGAAAACAATAACCCCATTATTGGGTTTATCAATGAAGTGGGGGCTGATTGGATCGCCAATGAAGCCACAAAGACGGTTTACCGGCGCTATAAGGAATACTGCATAGCCAATAACTTCCAAGCTCTTTCAGCTATTGAGTTTTCCCGGCAAGTCTGCAAGCGCTGTGGATTCAAAACTAAGCAACTGTGGGTAAAGAAAGAGAAAACAAGTGTTTTTGTGAAGGATGGTGGTTGAGTATGGCCGGATCAAGGAAGGTGTTCAAGCCCATTGGGAGTTCAAACCATACCCCGGATGAACGGGCAGAACATGACTATTACGCCACTGATCCCCAAGCTGTGGAAATGCTGTTGGCGCTGGAAACTTTTGCCCCGGTGATATGGGAACCGGCTTGCGGGGAAGGGCATATTTCCAAGGTGCTTCAGGCCCATGGGCATGAAGTTATTTCCACTGATTTGATTTACCGGGGGTTTGGTGATTCTGAACCCATGGATTTCCTGACAGAAACCTTCCCGGATTTTGAGGGGGATATTATCACAAATCCCCCTTATTCGGCGGGATTGGAATTTGTGGAACGGGCGCTTGAAACCGTCCGGCCCGGTGGAAAAGTTGCCATGTTCCTGAAGGTGCAGTTTTTGGAGGGGAAGCGCCGGGGTAAGTTGTTCGCCAAGACCCCGCCCCGAACCGTCTACATATCTCGTTCCCGGCTATCATGTGCCAAAAACGGAGATTTCACCCATGTTGAAAATGCTATTGCTTATGCGTGGTATATATGGGAAAAAGGATTCACCGGTGATCCAGTGATTAAATGGTTTAACTGAAAAGGTGGTGAAAATCGTGAACCTGATTGTTTCCAAAATCGGCCTTCCGGCCACGCTGGAACAGCTTGCGGAAGAAGCCGCTGAACTATCCAAAGCGGCCTTGAAGCTGGCCCGTGTGATCCGGGCTGAGAACCCCACGCCGGTTGGCTATTGCCAAGCTGTGGATTCTCTTTTGGAGGAAACCGCCGATGTGCGGAATTGCCTGAATGTTTTGGTTGATGCGTTCCCTTCTTTGGTGAACACGGAACAGGCGGAAAATGAAAAATTGACCCGCTGGTTGGATCGTCTGGAAAAAGCTGACCGGGAGGGTTGAACAATGTATTTCAAGAAGTCTGGAAAAACAATCTTTGGGGTTCAACTGAACAAGGCTGAACAGAAAGCCATGGATCAAGAAATCAGGCGGCAGATTGTGGAGAATGACCGACGCTTCGATATGGACAAGGAAAGTTCCATCTTGTGGGCGCTACATACCCAATTTGGTTTTGGCCCCAAGCGGCTGAAAAAGGCTTGGGAAATGTTCTACACGGAAACTGTAAAGCTACGGCAACATTACCAAATGGGGGCGGAAGATGGGGCTTGGCTGGCCCGTCACAAGCTGAAGGAAATTGGCTGTGACATAGAAGCATGGTACAAGGAAGAAGGTGATTCGGATGCCTAAACCGTGGCAGAACGGGGAGGGTTACGCAGACCCCACGGCCTATGAGGGGTTGAAGCCCGTGATCCGGGAAGAAACAGAACAGCAACAGCGGGTTAGCGCTTTGGTTCGGGTTCTGAAGTATGTAATTGATGCGGCGGGTTTTGATCTGCTGAACAGGATTGAACTGAAAGACCGCAAGACAGGGAGGGTTTACCGGTGAGAGATTTAGAACAACGGGTTTCGGCTATGGTGGAAAAGTATATTCCTGATGCGCCTGATGCGGACAAAGTACAGATGGCGGCATTTCTGGCCTGTGAGTGTTGGAATCTGATCAATGAATCTGTGCATGATTTGAAAAAAGAGTATGAATGGGCATTGAGAAAGCGGGGTGAAACCCGTGGAACTTGATACCATATTTAATCAGGATTGTTTGGTGGGCCTGAAATCCCTTCCTGATAAATCCATTGATCTGATTCTGACCGATCCGCCTTATGGGAAGAAAGCGGATAAGGGAACCAACGGTTTTGGGGCCGCAAAGAACCGGCGCTATGCCGGGGGTTGGGATGGCATGATCCCCCCCCCTGAATTGTTCAATGAAATGTTCAGAGTTGCCCGGAACCTGATAATCTTTGGCGGCAACTACTTTGGGCATTTACTCCCACCGTCCAACTGCTGGATATTTTGGGATAAGAAAGGGGATGTGGCCTTTCAAAATCCCTTTGCTGATGGGGAATTGATTTACACCACGTTCAAAAAGCCCGTGAAGCGGATCGTGTTCAAACAACAGGGGTTTATCACGGATAGCAAAGATAAGCGATACCACCCAACGCAAAAGCCCACGGAATTAGTTCAACAGCTAATTGAAATGTTCAGCGAACCGGGCCAAATAATCTGCGATCCGTTTCTTGGGAGTGGAACCACCGCTGTTGCCGCCGTGATCACCGGGCGGCACTACATAGGATATGAAATTGATCCCGGTTACTTTCAAATCTGCTGTGACCGGCTGGATGAAGTGGAGGAAAAAACCGATGAAATCAAGTAAAATTCAAGATTGTTTCGACCTTTTGACAGCAAACGGGGTGGGAATTTCGGAAAATTTCAAGGAATTTTTGAAAAAAGCCGGATTTTTTGACCTTCCAGCGTCCACCAAATTCCATGGGGCTGAAGCTGGCGGCTTGTATGCCCATAGTTTGGCCGTGGCGGAAACCCTGATGGTTCTGACACAACGGAACCAACTGGAATGGGAGCGGCCCGGTTCCCCGGTGGTTGTGGGCCTGTTCCATGACCTGTGCAAATTGGAAGCCTATGAACCGGTTATCACCGAAAGAACAAAAACCGTGGTGAAGTATGGTTGGCAACACCGGGATGGGCGGGATCAGCTTTACACCGGGCATGGTGATAAATCGGTTTTGATACTGGCCCCGTGGATGCAGTTGACGGAAGAAGAAGTTGCCTGTATTCGCTGGCACATGGGCGCTTTTGATGATCAGGAACAGTGGAGCCATTACACCGCCGCAATTTGCCGGTTCCCTAATGTGCTGTGGACGCACCACGCTGATATGATCGCTTCCCATATTCTTCAGCGGTAGGAGTTGGGGCGCTGGATATGATGCGGATAAGATAAAAAATCAATATCTTATCCGGTGGGAAGCCTTGATATTAGTGGGTTTATGGGGTTTTGGATAGGATGGATAAGATGTAAGTATTCTTTATAAAATAAAAATAAAAAATATATAGAATATAATATATAGAGAATAGGGCCTTTTATCTTATCCATCCTATCCAAACCCTTGAAACTATTGATATTCGGGGCTTTCTTACCGGCTAAGATGTAAGAAAGGGATGTTATCCAATGACCGAAAAAGAACTTATCCAAGCGGCCAAGCGGTATCTGAACAAGGTTCAACAGACTGACCGCCTGATCGCAAGGCTGAAATCTACGATTGCCACCCTTCGGGCAGGGTTGACAAGTCAAAGTTATGAACTGAAGCCGGATAAGGTTCAGACTTCCGGCCCAGTTGATACTTTAGCGGAAACTTTTGCCCGGATTGATGAACTTGAACGGGAAATTCAGCAGGATATAGTTGACTTTGATAACTGGAAAAAAGATACATATGAGCGGATCGGACGGCTTGATGATCTTGACCAAAGAAATATCTTGATTGGCCGGTATCTGCAAGGGAAGCCATTAGAAAAGGTTGCTTTTGAAATTAACTTTTCAACCCGGCAAGTGACAAGGGTTCACGGGGCCGCTTTAGTTGCCTTTGCAGAAGCTAATGAAGATGTCCTGTCATGTCCTTGAATGGCGTGTTGATATGTGCTATACTGATAGCGTGAAAAATGCGCCAAGGGAAACCGGGGCGCATTTTTAATTTATGCTTCAAAAAGGTGGTGAATACCTTGACCCCACGACAACAGAAATTTTGTGATGAATACCTAATCAGTGGAAACGCCACGGATGCGGCAATCAAGGCGGGGTATTCTCCCAAGACCGCTAAAAATATCGGTTCTGAAAACTTGGCGAAACCTGACTTGAAAGCCTACATTGAAGCCCAGCTTGCCGCCCTTCATTCTGAAAAGATCGCTGATGCCACTGAAGTTCTGGAATACCTAACTTCCGTGATGCGGGGAAAGCATACTGAAGAAGTTCCCCTGTTATGCGGGGACGGTGTGCAGACTTTGACCCCCAAAGAGGTTGGAGCCAAAGAGCGGTTGAAAGCGGCTGAATTGATCGGCAAGCGCTTTGGCCTGTTCACTGACCGGGTGGGCATTGATGGGGCTGTTCCGATTGTCATTCATGACGATATACCGGATGATTAGAAACAGATAAGTAACAATAGGCCCCTAAAAGCCCATGAAATCAAGGGTTTGGAGATATTGGACGATGAAAAAGACACTTTCCATGCTGGAAACTGTGGGGGGCGGCTATAATAAGTTCTGGCATTTCAAAGGCCGTTACAGGGTGTGCAAGGGGAGCCGGGGGAGTAAAAAGAGTAAAACCACGGCCCTGAATATCATAAAACGCATGATGGAATACCCCGGCGCAAATACCCTGGTAGTTCGCAAGGTGTTCCGCACTCTGAAAGATTCCTGTTTTACGGAACTGAAATGGGCAATTCACCGGTTTGGGGTTGATGCCTTTTGGGAGATCAAAGAAAGCCCCCTGGAAATGACCTATAAGCCCACCGGGCAGAAGATTTATTTCCGTGGCCTGGACGATCCCTTAAAAGTCACTTCAATCACGGTTGAACACGGTTACTTGTGCTGGTGCTGGATAGAAGAAGCCTATGAAATCACCAATGAGGATGATTTCAATATGCTTGATGAATCTATCCGGGGCGCTATCCCCCCAGAAACCGGCCTGTTCAAACAATTCACTTTGACCTTCAACCCCTGGAATGAACACCACTGGTTGAAAGCCCGGTTCTTTGATAACCCTGATTCTGAAACCCTGGCCTTGACCACCAACTATTTGTGCAATGAATGGCTGGATGATGCAGATATCAAGGTTTTTGAAACGATGAAGCAAAACAACCCCCGCCGATATCGTGTAGCCGGTTTAGGCGATTGGGGCATTGTGGAAGGGCTGATCTTTGAGAATTGGGAGGAAAAGGCTTTCTCCCTGGATGCCGTAAAAAAGATACCGGGGATCAAGTCGGCCTTTGGCCTGGACTTTGGCTATACCAATGACCCCGCCGCCCTCTTTTGTGGGATGGTGGATAAGTCTACCAAAGCCATATGGGTTTTTGATGAAATCTATAAAACCGGTATGAGTAATGAAAAGATTGCCGAAGCCTTGAAGCAAGCTGGATATGCCAAAGAACGCATTAGGGCGGACTGTGCAGAGCCTAAAAGTATTGATAGGCTTTATGATTTGGGGATATCCCATATCCGTGAATCACGCAAGGGCAAAGACAGTGTGAACAATGGAATAGACCATATTCAAGATTATCATATCATTATCCATCCAAGGTGTGTGAATTTCATTACTGAAATCAGTAATTACACATGGGACACCGACACTAAGACCGGCAAGCGGTTGAACATTCCCATTGACGATTTTAACCACCTTATGGATGCTATGAGGTATGCCCTTGAAGATATCCTGATAGGGCCAACTTTCAGCTTTGATTAACAGGCTAGTAACAAGAGATCGCACAACGCCGCATTTCACGGGGCTTGTGCGATTTGTGCGTATATTATGCAATAAAAAGGGTGATTGTATGCTTTTCATGGAAACTGAAACCGCCCGGATCAACCGCTTGATTAAGGCGGGGGCTTCCGTAGGGCTGACTGAACTTGAATTCTTTGCCCGTGAAATTGTGGCTTGGGAAAAATCCCCTGAGAGGGAAGAGCAAATCTGTGGGGAAGCCTATTACAACGGGGAACATGACATTTTGAATCGGAAAAGAACCGCCATTGGCCCCGATGGAAAGTTGATCGTGGTGGAGAATCTCCCCAATGCCCAGGTGATTGATAACCAGTATGCAAAGATGGTGGATCAGAAAACCAATTACTTTGTTGGTAAGCCCTTTTCTTTTAGCTGTGACAACAAAAATTATGTTGATATTCTGAACAAGCGGTTTAACGCCGCTTTCCGCCGTACCCTGAAATATGTAGTAGAAGATGCCCTGAACGGCGGTAAAGGCTGGTTGTTCATCCATTACGATGAAAAGGGTGAGCTGTCCTTCAGGCGCTTTCCCGCCTATCAGGTGTTGCCTTTCTGGGCGGATGATGATCATACTATTTTGGATGCCGCCGCCCGATTGTATTTGCAGGAAGTGTGGGATGGCTTTACAAAGAAGATTGTTAAGCGGGTTGAACTTTTCAAACCTGATGGGGTTTACCGGTATATGTTGGAGGGTTCCACGCTGATCCCGGATGTGGAATTGGGGGACTATACCCCATATATCACGGTTAAAACGGGTGAAAAGGTGGAGGGTTATAATTGGGATCGGCTTCCACTGATTGCTTTCAAGTACAACAAAAAGGAAATCCCCCTGATTCACCGGGTAAAATCGTTACAGGATGGGATTAACGCCCTGTTATCTGATTTTGAGAACAACATGGAGGAAAACCCCCGGAATACTATTCTAATCTTGCGGGATTATGATGGTGAAAACCTTGGGGAATTCCGCCGTAACCTTGCGACCTTTGGTGTGGTGAAGGTTCGGGAAAATGGCGGGCTTGAAAGTTTGGCCGTTGTGGTCAATGCTGATAATTATAAGGCAATCTTGGAATTGTTCAAAAAGGCCCTGATCGAAAACGCCAAAGGCTATGATGCCAAAGACGATCGCTTGTCCGGCAATCCAAATCAGATGAATATTCAATCAATGTATTCTGATATTGATTTGGACACAAACGGGATGGAAACCGAGTTCCAGGCCGCTTTTGAACAACTCTTGTGGTTTGTGAATCAGGATTTGAAAACCAAAGGGGCCGGGGATTTTGAACAGGAAGAAGTTACAGTTATTTTCAACCGTGACATTCTAATCAATGAAACTGAGGCTATTGCTAACTGTCAGGCTTCCACTGGTATCATTTCCACGGAAACGATTGTTGAACAGCACCCTTGGACAAAGGATGCTAAAGCAGAAATGGAACGCCTTAAAAAAGAGAAGGAAGAAGCTATGGCTGATTATATGGGCGCTTTCCCACTCAAGCCAAAAGCCGCTTCCAGTGATTCCAATGGGGATCAGGGCGGGGATTAAGGGGAAATTTCCGCCTTTTCCTATGCCGGGGAAATATATAGGTTCAAGGTTTTCACTCCTGGCCTTGGCCGGTGCAATTCCGGCCCCCGGTATTATATGGCGTGTTGGTCAAGAGGTTAAGACACCGCCCTTTCACGGCGGGATCATGGGTTCGATTCCCGTACACGTCACCAATAACACAATAGGAGGGCTGGCCCCGTGAAAAATTCAGAATATTGGCGGGGCCGCTTTTCCATTCTGGAAAACGCCGCCCATATTCAGGCCAATAGATGTATTTCTGACCTGGAAAGAATCTATCAAGAAACTGAACAATCTGTTAGGACTGAGATAGAAAGCTGGTATGAGCGCTTCGCCGCCAACAATGGGGTTAGCCTTTTTGAAGCCAAACGCTTATTGACTACCGGCCAGTTGGAGGAATTCAAGTGGAGTGTGAATCAATACATTCAGGCGGCGCAAAAGGCCAATCTTTCCCCTGAGTGGATCAGAAAGCTAGAAAATGCTTCCACCCGGTTTCATATTGGGCGGCTGGAAGCCATTCAATTACAAATCCAACAGCAGATTGAACTTCTGTACGGAAATCAGCTTGATAGCGTGGACAATCTTCTAAAGGGGATTCTGTCTAATGGCTACACCCATTCTGCCTATGAACTGCAAAAGGGGCTGGGCATGGGATGGGATATCACCGCCTTGGATCAAAGGAAGCTGGAAACTCTGCTTTCAAGGCCCTGGACGGGGGACAAGAAAACCTTTCGGGATAGGTGCTGGGAGCATAAGGCCAATTTGACCACTGGAATTCAAACCGCCTTAACTCAGGGCCTTCTTCGGGGGGACAGTTCCCAGACCATAACGGATGCCGTAAAACACAAGTTTGGTGTTTCCAGATACAAGGCCGGGCGGCTGGTACATACGGAAACAACCTACTTCAACGCCGTTTCAGCTTTGGAAACCTACAAAGATTTAGACGTTGAAGAAATTGAAATTCTTGAAACCTTGGATCGCCTTACCTGTGAGATATGCCGTGATTTGGATGGAAAAGTTATCCCCATATCCCAATATGAACCGGGGGTAACTGTTCCGCCCTTTCACCCCAGTTGCAGGGGAACAACTTGCCCACACTTTGATGATGGGGATTTTGAACGCATTGCCCGGAAGGATAATGGGGAAAAATTCTTTGTCCCGGCCAACATGACTTATTGCCAATGGGAACAGGCTTTTCTCGGTGGAGGATCGAAAAGCGGGTTGACCCCGGTAACTGTTGCGAAAGTGATCCGGGATTACAATTCCGAATTTGGTAAGAAATTTGGAAAAGACCATTATGATCAACTAAGGGATCGTGTGGATGCCTGCGCAAACCCTGACCTTCAGACTGTGTGGGAAAAATATGAAGGCCAAATCAAGGTTGCCGATGCAAACCATAAGGGCGGGGCATACTGTTCAGGTAATAATATTTATCTAAATATTGGATCGGATGCTAAAGGCCGTTCATGGAGCGCCCCCTATGCAACTACCTTCCATGAAAGCGGCCACGCTATTGACGGGTTGACCGCCCACCTTGGAAACGCTAATGGGCAATGGCATTTTTCGTCAACTTATATGGATGGAGCGTTCCCTAAAACTATTAAAGCTGAAGTCGATGATTGGGTTAAATCAGTTCTTTCCGATATGAAGGCCCATCAAACCGACCTTCAATATTTTGTTCAAAAAGGCTGGATGGCACAATCTACGGCGGATTATTACACGGCCTATGGTGGATTCAAAGTAAGAAAGTCTTATGCTTATTCCACTGTTCAAGCTGAAGTGAAATCACTGACCCCGTTGCAATATGGTGATCTTTCTGATATATTAGAAGGGGCTACCCGTGGAAAGATTGCTTGTGGTATTGGACATGGGGCCGGTTCTTACTGGACAAACCGAACTTCTAATGGGGTTGAGTGGGGGCTTGCAACTGAAGCGTTTGCCGAAATGACTTCTGCAACAATGACTAACCCTGAAAGTTTGGCAACAATCAAAAAATACCTTCCCAAATCTTATGCTATGTATGAGGATATGTTGAAGGTGATTGCAAGTCAGCCTTGAAAGGTGTGATACCATGATTGAACTAATTGAACAATACCTTAACCAGTTCAATGAAAATTTTCCTCTGTATGCCTTAATGGGTGTTGAGGAAGCGGAAATAGAAGCCATTATTCAGGATTGCTTGGACAAGGGAACCCCATACCGGCCACCTGAAATGGATGAAAAAAACCTATACTGATGATTGAACCGCCTACTAAGGCGGTTTTTTCATACCGTTTCGCCGCTTAGAACTGTTTCGGCGGTAAACAGAACGGTTCAAATTCGTGGTTCCTTACCCACGGTAAAAAAGGATTTTGAAAGGAAGGTATCAGCTATGACAAAGGAAAAACTGATGGAAATGGGCCTGACTGAAGAACAGGCAAACAAGGTTATGGAGGGCCTGAACGGTTCCTTTGTGACCAAGACCCGCTTCAATGAGGTAAATGAGGAATTGAAAACGGCCAAGGCCACGATCACTGAACGGGATGGGCAGTTGGAAACCCTGAAGAAATCCGGGGCCGATGCCGCCACCCTTCAGGGACAGATTGCCCAGCTTCAGGCGGACAATGCCCAAAAGGACAAAGACCACGCCGCCGAGATCAAGAAAATCAAGGTTGACAATGCCGTAAAAGAAGCCTTGATTCAGGCAGGGGCTATCAATCCCGCCACCGTTACCCCGCTGTTGGCCGCTTTTCTGGAAAAGGCCGATCTTGCCGATGATGGTACTATCCGGGGGCTGTCGGATGAAATTTCCAAGCTGGCAAAGACGGAAGGCACAAGTTTTCTGTTCAAGACTGCTGATACCTCTACCACTCCAACAGTTTCCGGCGCTTCCCCTGCTGGGGGCGGCACGGTAAACCCCAGCACCAAAGCTGGCGCATATGAAACCCGCTTGACTGATGCCCGGAAGGCCGGAAATGCCGCCCTGGCTGTAGCTATCAAGCGGGAAGCCGCCGCAGATGGTGTTGAACTATTCTAAAATTAAATTCTATTAAAGAAAGGATGTTTGATTTATGCCTAACTCTGTAAATGGCACTGGCAACACTTTTAATCTGCCCAACTTCGCCGGGGAACTGTTTACCGCTTCCCCTACCCGTACCCCGTTTCTGTCCATGATCGGCGGCTTGTCCGGTGGGCGCAAAACCGACAATGACCGGTTCCCTACCGGCCAGTTGTACGAATTCCCCGAACCCGCCCAGCCGGGTATTTCTGAAACGGCTTCCGAAACGGCCCCCGAGGCCACGGCGATTGTGCGTGAACAGAAATACAACGTCACGCAGATTTTCCATGAAACTATTTCCATCACCTACGCCAAACAGGCCAACCGGGGCAAGCTGTCCGGCCTGAATACGGCGGGACAGGCGGCAAACCCCACTTCGGAACTGGATTGGCAGATTGCCCGCCGCCTGGAAAAGATTGCCCGTGATGTGGAACACACTTTCATCAACGGCATTTATGCTGAAGCTACTGCCGCCAATGTGGCGAACAAGACCCGTGGTATGCTGGAACTTTGTTCCACCGGCACCCACATTGACGCTGGCGGCGCTGAGCTGACTGTTGATCTGCTGAAACAGTTGTTCAAGGCCATGGCGGATGCCGGGGCCTTTTTCGGCAACATGGTTCTTTTCTGCGGTTCTGAACAGAAGCAGAGGATCACCAGCCTGTATGAAAAGCAGTTGTCCTATAACGCCCCGGCCCCCCGGAATGTGGGCGGCATGAACATTCAGAAGCTGGAAACAGACTTCTTTGAAATGGGTATCTGCTACAACCCCTTCATGAAGCCCGGCACTTTGGGTGTATTTGATGTTTCTGTGTGCGCTCCGGTATTCCAGGATGTTCCCGGCAAGGGTACATTGTTCCTGGAGGACTTGGCGAAAGTGGGCGCTTCTGACCGCAAGCAGATTTACGGGGAAATCGGCCTTGATCACGGCCCTGCTTTTATGCACGGCACTATTACCGGCCTGAAGGACAGCGGCGCAACCGCCACGGAATAAGGGGAGGAACGCAAGATGTTTACTATTTCTGGAAAACAGAAGTTTGGGGCGGTTTGGCATGATGGGCGCTGTATTGTCCGTTTTACTAAAGGCGTGGCCCATGTGGATAACCCGGAAGATGCCAAATATCTGGAAAGTTTGGGCTACACGGTAGAGGGTCAGCAGATGCCCCAGGAACCGCCCCCGAGTGAACCGGATGGGATTACACCCCCTGCGGACGATCCCGCCCCTGATGGGGCACCGAGCGAACCGGATGGGGATTCCCCCACGCCTGAACCCGAAGAAGTTCCGAAAATGGGTGTGAATTCCCGCCGTGGGCGCAAAGCCAAGTAAGAAAGGCGGGTGAACCCGTTGCGTGAAGATGTTATTTCCCTGTTAAATGCTTTTGGCGTAACGGGGGCGGAGGCTGATCCGCTGATTGATTTTGTCTTGGATTCCGTGGTGGAGCGTGTCAAGAATGAAACCAATCTAAATACAATTCCCGAGGGCTTGAAAAAATTGGCCGTGGAAATGGTCTTGGGGCAATACCTGAGCCTAAAGAAAAACCTTGGGCAGTTAGAGGGCTTCGACCTGGAAGCGGCGGTCAAGCAAATCCAGGAAGGGGACACCAACACGGTTTTTGCCATTGGGGAGGGCAACACTACCCCGGAACAGCGCTTAGACACGCTGATCAACTACCTGATAAATGGGCGAAACCGTGAATTTATCCGGTATAGGAGGGTGGTTTGGTGAACGCACAGAGAAAAGCCCTTGAACGGATGTGGAAAGACCGTTGTACCATCCTTTGCCAAAAGAAGGTGACAAACCCTGATACCAAGTTGACGGATTTTGAAGAAGCTCCGCTTTTGGAAGATGTGCCCTGCAAAAGCGCCGGTTTAACTGATGTTACATTTGACCTGTTACTTCCCCAAGTTCCTTACCCCTTTGCGGCTTCCCCTGAAAAGGCTGAATACTACTTGAACAAGTTTGAAAAGCTGAAAACAAGTAAACAGCCTTTTCAGTGGATTCTTAACCGGCAAATGCCCAAAGGGGCAAAGCTGTTTTACACCAACTTAACTGTTTCTCTGGAAGATTATCAAATTGTTGATGATGCCAGTGAAGGATTTGATATAACAGTCAAGGTGAACTTAAAACAATATAGGAACTATGGGACAAAGACTGTAACGATCAAAGAGCCTGAAAAGCCCGCTGAAAAGCCAAAGGCAACAGTAAAACCAGCGCCCAGGCCAGCGCCTACGCCCCCAAAGCCAAAGACATACACGGTCAAGGCGGGGGATTGTCTTTGGAACATAGCCAAAAAACATTTGGGGGATGGGAGCCGATGGCCGGAAATATATAACTTGAACAAAGATAAAATCAAAAATCCAAATTTGATTTACGGGGGGCAAGTGTTGACCATGCCTTCCTGATAGGGGGTGTTCACTTGTCAGTTGAACTTCTGATTCAGCATGGCAAAACAATTCAATATCCTGTGGTAGAGGAAGGGGCACAAGTTTCTTGGGAGCGAAAGGGAACCCCCGGCAAGCTGACCTTCACCGTGGTTAAATGTGCGGGCCTGAATTTTCAAGAGGGTGATCCGGTAAGGTTATCAGTAGATGGGAAGCCATTCTTCTATGGATTCGTATTCACGAAAAAGAGAACCCCCAAACAGCCTACTATTGATGTTACCGTCTATGATCAATTACGTTACCTAAAAAACAAAGACACCATCACGGAAGAAGGGCTAAAGGCTTCCGATCTGATAAAAAGGATAGGTACAGATTTCAGGTTGAACCTTGGCACCATTGAAGATACAGGGTATACCATTGAAGCAGTGGTGGAAGAAAACCAAACCCTGTTTGACATGATCCAAAATGCCCTGGATGAAACCTTAACCAACACAAAAAAACTTTTCGTTCTCTATGACGATGCCGGAAAGCTGACCCTAAAAAATATCAATTCCATGAAAGTTGGACTACTGATAGATAAAGATACCGGTGAAACATTTGATTATGAATCAAGCATTGATGTTCAGACCTATAACAAAATCAAGCTATCCTATAATAATGAGGAAACCGGTAAACGGGAACTATTCATAGCCCAAGACGGGGCAAAGATGAACCAATGGGGTGTTTTGCAATACTTTGAGGACACCAAAACAAAGACCGGGGCCAGCGCCAAAGCGGATGCTCTTTTGAAACTTTATAATCAAAAGACCCGCAAACTGTCTATAAAGAACGCTTTTGGAGATGTACGGATCAGGGCGGGAAGTTCATTAGCTGTGGCTTTGGATTTGGGGGATATCATTACCAATAACTTCATGGTGGTGGATTCCGTCAAGCATACGTTCAAAGGGGATGAACATTTCATGGATTTGAATTTGATCGGGGGTGAATTTATTGCCTAATGCTGTGGACTTAGTAAAACAAGCCGCTGTGCAAGCGGTTGATGCAAGCAAGCCGGTTCATATGGTATTTGGTCAAGTAATTTCTGTTTCCCCGTTGAAGATTCAGGTGGATCAAAAATCCATATACACCCAAAAAATGTTGGTGCTGTCCCGGAATGTGACTGATTTTGACGTTGATATTTCAGTAAGCCATTTAACTGAAAACCGTGCGGGCGGTTCTGGTGATCCGGCTTTCGCTTCTCATAATCACAACTATCAGGGTAGAAAAAGGATAAAAATTCACAATGCTTTGGTGAAAGATGATTGGGTTGTGATGGCCCGGATTCAAGGCGGCAAACGATTTGTTGTGCTTGACCGGATAAAGCCCATACCTGAAAAAGAACTGAAAGGGGAATGGATATGATCCCGCAAACTGGGGATGATCTGCAACTGGATTTTGAGATTGAAACCTTGCCCAGCCTGACCCCCAAAATGAATCATAACACCTTGACCATTGCAGGACTGATTGATCAAAGGAAAGCTGTTGAACAAGCTGTTTTCCTGATTTTGAATACAGAAAGATATCAATGGCTGATTCACTCTTGGGATTATGGTGTTGAACTGCATAACCTGATCGGCAAAGATGTTGAATACTGTATTCCTGAAATTGAACGGCGGATCAGGGAAGCGCTTCTTCAGGATGATAGGATAACTGCCGTTGAACAGTTTGAATTTGAAGTGAACAAGAAACAAATCCATGTAACTTTCCATGTGATCAGCATTTTCAGCGAATTTGATTCAGAATTGGAGGTTGATATTTGATGTATGAAAATATCACCTATGAAGAATTAGTCAAAAGGATGATGGATCGGGCGCTTGCGTCCAATAAAAATTTGGATAGCCGGGAAGGTTCAATTCTGTGGTTGGCAGAAGCCCCAGCCGCCGTGGAATTACAAAATCTTTATATTGCCCTTGACAATATTCTGCAAGAAACTTTTGCGGACACGGCCAGCCGGGATTATCTCATTCTAAGAGCAAGAGAACGGGGGCTTTCCCCTTTACCTGCTACTGCCGCTGTTCTGGAAATGACCATCACCCCGGATGATCTGATCCTAGAAATGGGAGAGCGCTTTTCCATTGGGGAGTTAAACTATTATGTTTCCAAAAACAATGGGGGCGGGGTGTATGAAATCACCTGTGAAACTTTGGGGGAAATTGGGAATGAGTATGGCCCAACAGTAATTCCCATTGAATATGTGGAGGGGTTGGAAACGTGCCAAATAACCGCCCGCCTGATTCCCGGTGAGGACGAAGAAGATACTGAGGTTTTTCGCCAAAGGTACTTTGACAGCTTAAACCTTCAGGCGTTTGGCGGCAACCGTGCTGACTATCTGCAAAAGGTGAACGCTATCCCCGGTGTAGGCGGGGTAAAGGTTTACCGGGCATGGAACAGCGATATTGCACCGGCTACCCTGATTCCCCCGGAAGAAGCTGAATCCTGGATAGACAGCTTGCCCCAGCTACCGCCCAATATTGCAGTTTGGTTGCAAACGGTGTTTCAGGCCGGCAAAAACAAGCTGCTGACCGTGGGCGGGACAGTCAAGCTAGTTATCATTGACAGTACCTTTTTACCCCCTTCCTCTACCCTGGTTGATCAAGTTCAAACGGCCATAGACCCCACGCAAAACGCCGGGGAAGGCGTGGGTATTGCCCCTATCGGCCATGTGGTGAATGTGTTCCCTGTGACCGGGAAAACAATCAACTTGAGTTTTGCCTTGTACTATCAACGGGAATGGAGTTGGGAGGATGTCAAGCCCTATGTGGAAGAAGCCGTGAACGGCTATTTCAAAGAGTTGGCTAAGAGTTGGGCGGATAGTACCGAACCGCTGATCATTCGGATCAGCCAAATTGAAAGCCGCCTAATCGATATTACCGGTATTCTGGATGTGGCCCAAACCAAAATCAATGGGGAAGCGGCAAACTACACCCTTCCTGCTGATACGATCCCCATTTTGGGAACTTTGAGCGCCACAACTGCCACCATTGTTGGAAAGTAGGAGCGGGGCAATGGAAAGAAAACTGATTAACTATCTTCCGTATGTTGTGCGGGAGTTCAAAGAGTTTCAAGGCATAACCGAGGGGGAACAACCTGAATTTGAATTGGCTTGGGATGCCCATGAAGAAGTATTCACCAACCAGTTCATTGACACCATGGGCAACTATGGTCTTTCCAGGTGGGAAGCCATGCTGAAAATAACCCCTAAAGGAACTGACACCTTCGACACCCGAAGGGCGAGGATCAAAACCCAACTCAATAATTTTGTTCCTTACCCTATCCGGGTATTCATCCAAATGTTGACTGCCATAGCAAATGGGGAGCCTTTCACCGTGACCATTGAGCCGGGAAGTTACCTTTTGGAAATTGTAACAGAATGGGGCGCAAGCGGCCAAGTTGAAGGCTTGGAATACCTGATCGAAAATATCTTACCTTGCAATATAGCTATCAGCGCCGCAAACAAGTTGATGTGCATTGCGAGGGGAAGCGCCCTTTTGTCTGGCGGGGTATGTTTTGTCCACAACTATTTAATCACCAATGACTATAAGGAAAACAACCTGATCAGCGGTGAAACCTTTGCCGCTGGCGGCTTGGTGAACGTGGACTTCATGACCCTTACAAATGATTTCAATGAAACCTTCAGGAGTACCGGCACCGCCAATCTTGGGGGCGGGATCGTTAGAACTGAAATCATTGAAATAAACTAAAAAAACTGAAAGGATGAACGTTAATGGCAGAATTTTCCAAGCTGGTAACTACCAAAAAGGGCCAAGCGCTTATTGCCAAGAATTGGGCCGGGACTGCTGACCGGCCCAGCTTCACCAAGATCGTTGCTTCTCAGCAGACCTTGAAAGTGGAGGATTTGGAGGAACTAACCGCCCTGGACATTGTGCAGGAAGCGGAAGTTTCCCGTGTTACCCGTACCAATGAAGTTGCCGTGATGGTGGAAACGGCCTTCAGCAACAAAGACCTGACAACCGGCTACCATATGCGGGTTTTGGGCCTTTATGCCCTTGATCCCGATGAGGGGGAAATACTCTATTCCGCCGCCGTGGAACTGTCTGGAAATGACTGGATGCCGCCCTATAACGGGGTGACAGTGACCGGGGCTTATATCCAGCTGATAACCACTGTGGGTAATTCTGAGGATGTTTCCCTAATGGTAAACCCCGCCGCCCTGGCTACCATTGCCGATATCAACCGGCTTCAGGAACAGATTGACGAGATCAACAGCTTTCTGGGCGTGGGCGATTTAACACACGGCCACCCTTCCCTTTCCGTTGTCGGGGAAGCCGGGGTTCATGGGTTGCGGTACTGGAA
>NZ_QWLE01000046.1:0-25447 GCF_009917365.1 Neglectibacter sp. X4
GGTACATGAACCCCTTGACTATTACTTGAGGATACTTTTCCCATAAAAATTACACCTCCTCGTCAAAGGGAAAATCAAGCCCCAGTTCGTCAAAATAGGGCTTCAACTCCGCATTGATCGTCTTTATCTCGCCTTGTAGTGTGCGGATTTCCTGTGCCACCGCCGCAAGGTCAATCTCCGGCTCTTTCTCGAAGGTATCTACATAACGGGGAATATTCAGGTTAAAGCCGTTCTCCGCTATCTCCTCCATGGTCGCTACATGGGCATATTTCTCTACATCCTCACGCTTTTCGTAAGTAGAAACGATCTTATCAATATCGCACTCCCGAAGGATATTTTGATTCTTGCCGGACTCGTAATCTTTGGAAGCATCGATAAACAGAATGTTGTTGCTGTTTCCGTTGCGCTCCTTTTTCAGCACAAGAACGCAGACCGGAATCCCCGTTCCAAAGAACAGGTTTGCTGGCAAGCCGATTACGGCATCAAGAACATTCAGATTCTCAATCAAGTATTTGCGTATTGTTTCCTCAGATCCACCACGGAACAGGACGCCATGCGGCAGAAGGACAACAGCCCTTCCGTCCTCGTCCATGTGATAGACCATGTGCTGCACAAAAGCGAAATCCGCCTTTGACTTAGGAGCGAGCTTGCCGTATTGACTAAAGCGGTCATCCTCCATAAACTTCTGATCGGCAGACCAGTTTGCGGAGTACGGAGGATTGGCAACTTGCACTCGGAAGTGTTCGTCCCCGAAATAGTCATGCTCCAGCGTATCTCCGTTATAGATGGAAAAATTGCGGTACGGAATGCCACGCAGAATCATGTTCATTCGAGCAAGGTTATATGTTGTCGAAGTTAGCTCCTGCCCATAATACAGGCGGACATTAGCATACTTCTTCAAGCGCAAGAGTAGCGAGCCGGAGCCACAGGTCGGATCGGCAGCGGATTTTATATCGGTAAGTCCAAGACAAGCCAACCGGCAAAGCAGCTCCGCAGGGCCGGCAGGCGTGTAAAACTCGCCTGCTTTCTTCCCTGCGGTAGCTGCAAACTGCCCAATAAGATATTCATAGGCGTTGCCAAGGACATCAATCTTTGTGTCCTCAACACCAAAATTGATTTCATCAAGAGAAGCTATGATTTTAGACATAACTGCGCTGCGGTCTTTCACCGTATGACCGAGCCTTGTCGAATCAAGCTGCATATCGGAGAACAAGCCCTCAAAATCATCTTGGCTCTCCCGTCCAATGGTGGATTCCATCAGACTATTGATTGCTTTCTGCAAGAACTCTATATCAAAGGATCGGTTCTCTACCATCTTTACAAGATTGCGGAAAAGGTACTGCGGTTCCACCACATAGCCAAGATCACGCAGAGACTCTTCCACGACAGCTTCACGGTACTCCTCGTCCTGCCATGCTTCCTCATAGGAGATGTTATCATCTTTCAGGAGATTGACCATATACTTCTCGGTTCGGTCGGAAAGGTAATAATAGAAGATCATGCCCAAGATGTAATTCTTGAACTCATAAGCCTCCATATTACCTCTAAGAGCATTTGCCATAGCCCACAGCTTTGTGGACAACTCCTTTTGATGCTGCTGTATGCTGTTATTATCCATTGTAATTGAATCTCCTTTAGTTGCTGCTGTATTTGTCAACATGGGAATAAATGAAATCTACGATACGGTTTACAAGCGAGCGTTTCCTGAGCAATGGCATTGGCTCGGTGATATTGTCTCTGATTTCGCCGGGGTTTAACACTCCCGTAAACTCAAACTCGGCAATCTCACCTTTTAACATCTTTGCATCTACGCCCTCTTGTTCGGCAAAGGCTTCAATTTCCTCAGCCTTCTGCTTATTCTCAAAATCGTTGTATTCGACATCAATATCTTCCGTACCATCAAAGCCGGACACGACCTGATCCAAAAACGCACGGAGAATATCAATCTTCTTATGCAGGTGGAGATTGTCGGAGCGATCAAGCTCGGACTTAATATGCTCAATATCCCTTTCACGAGTTTGCTTGGTTGTAAAGTCAATGTTCCGAATCAGGTTCATAATATAGGCGACATTGATGCGGTTGCTCTCCATTAGCTCAATGCAGAAGTCCACATCGTCCAAAACTGAAACGACCTCTTTGCCTGTCTGATTCTTCCGGTACAAGAGAAGATATTTGCTCTTATAGTCTTGATATTCTTGATCGGATAGGTCTAAATTGCTACGGTCGAAGCTGAACTCCACGAAAGTTTGAAGAGAAAGCAGATACCTTGTCAGTTCTCGGAACATAACGACAAAACGCTTTTGATCGTCCTCAGAATACATCATATCTATGGACGCAGGCGTTGGCGCAAGCTGCCTTATTCCCGCAACAAGCTCGTTAAACTTCTGAACATAAAAGTCAAAGGACTGAGTAAGAATCCCATCTGGGTGTCCCTGTGAAAAGAGCGCCAGAGCGTCATCTGTCTTTTGCTTTAAGTTGCGATAGCACACAATAATGCCCCAAGGCTTGGTTTCCTTTTCCACTCGATTGGTGCGACTGTACGCTTGCAGCAGGTCGTGATACATCATATCCTTGTCCACATACAGAACAGACAGAGGCTTGCTGTCAAATCCAGTAAGAAACATATTCACAACAATCAAAATATCAAGCTGCTTCGTCTTTTTGCCTTTCATACGGTCAGAAATATCCTTATGATAGGCTGAAAAAGTATCGGTGCTAAAGTTTGTGCTAAAGGTCTTGTTATAGTCAGAAATTATCCGCTCCAGAGCGTCACGAGAGTGTTCATCATGACCCTCGTAGTCCTCGTTTGCTCCATACGAGAAAATTCCGCTGATATTCAAGTCGTGGTCTATGGATTTGAAAATGTCATAGTATTTGACCAGCATCGGGATAGACGAAACCGCAAAAATGGCTGTATATTGCCGGTTGCGGGTTTTCGCCTTGTGATTCTGAACTATATGATTTGCAACCATCGTCATACGCTCATCTGCCATATACAGCTCACCAACATCAATAGCTTCTGTCATGGTAGAATCGTTCTCGTCGTATGCTCCCTTCATGGTTGTGATGTACTCGATATGAAAGCCAAGGACATTGTTGTCGAATATAGCGTCTTTAATCAGATAGGAATGTAAGCATTCCCCAAAGAGCTTTTCTGTTGTCTGTGTGACCTTCCCCTCCACTTTTCCATTGACCTCAAAGCGGGGTGTTCCGGTAAATCCAAAGAATTGGGCTTTTTGAAAATGGCGAACAATATCCTTGTGCATATCCCCGAACTGACTACGGTGACACTCATCAATAATAAAGACCACTTTCTCATCTCGGTACAAATCCATAACCTTGGCATACTGCGGCTTTTTAACCGCAGTCGCCATTTTCTGAATAGTCGTGATAATAAGCTGGCGATTCTTATCCTTCATCTGCTTAACAAGAATATCGGTGCGATCTGTTGCGTCTACAGAACCAGCCTCAAACTTGTTAAACTCCTCCGTAGTCTGTGTATCCAAGTCTTTGCGATCCACCAAGAATATCACTTTCTTGATATTAGGCATTGAAGCAAGGATTTGTGCGGTCTTAAATGATGTAAGGGTCTTGCCCGCTCCTGTCGTATGCCATATATATGCGTTTCTGTTAGTTAGCGTAGCTTGCCGAATCAAAGCCTCGGTTGCATACACCTGATAAGGACGCATGACCATCAGCACTTTATCGGTATCATTCAAAATGGTGAACTTCGTCAGCATTTTGATGAGCAAATCACGAGCTAAAAAGACCACCGAAAAATCTTTGAGATTTGTCACACGAATATTGTTGTCGTCCGTCCAAAAGAAGGTATGAGAATAAAGAATATCCTTATCGCTGTTTGCAAAATATTTTGTATCCACGCCATTCGATACGACAAAAAGCTGGATGAAGTGGTACAGACCTTGGTAAGAGTGCTTTCTGTACCTCATAATCTGGTTGACCGCTTCTTTAATATCTATACCTCGGCGCTTCAATTCGATCTGCACGAGAGGAAGTCCGTTTATCAGGAGAGTGACATCATAACGATTGGTATATTTCCCAACAACGGTTGTCTGATGAGTAACCTGATAGCGGTTTTTAGCATAATCTTCGTCAAGAAACTGCAAATATGGTTTTGAGCCATCGTCCCTCTCCAGCACAAATTTATCCCGCAACAGTTTGGCACTTTCAAAAATGCTTTTGCCGTTAATATAATTCAGAACTCGCTCCCATTCTTTTGGGGAAAGGGGTTTTCCGTCCAGCTTTGCTGAATTGAACGCCTCGAACTGCTCCTTGAAATTATCAAGAAGTGCATCGTAGTCAGGTAAAGACACCGCATTGTAGTTTTGGTTCTGAAGCTGCTCTATAAGCTGTTGCTCCAACTGAGCTTCACTTTGATATGACATATTCTGTCCTCCAACATTTTACTTGAGGATTTTTTCGCACAGCATTTTACGAGATGATGTCCATTCTGTGTGCCGAGAAAGGAACTACATAGAGCCTACTCCGAGGTAAACTCCATAATATCATCAGCTCGACATTCAAGCGCTGCACATATCCTGCCAATAACCTCTGTGGACACGGCTTCATCTTTGCTGAGCTTCCTAACCGAATAAGGGGTGATCCCCGCCAGTTCCACTAAGTCTTTCTTTTTCATGTTCTTGTCCAGCAAGATATGCCATAATTTCTTGTAGCTTATAGCCATTTCCGCATCTCCTTCAGCAGCCGACATAGGTTAATTATAGCACGGTCATGTCGAAATCGCAACCTTGATGTAAGGATTTCGACATTGAATGTCGAAAAGAAGCCCGCATTTACATATACTCATCAAAGTCTTGCGGATGAACGAGTCTCCTTTTATTGAAAACGGCATGTGTGTAATAGTCGAGAGATATTGTGTTGTCAAACCCATAGATACCTGTGAAAAAGGAAATGCTGTCTGCCTTCCGAAAAACGGGAATTAAAAATGCCATATCGCCAGCATCGTCAAAAGAGTAGTTTACCGATATACGGTCATCTTCTCTTGAGATTCTGGTGTCAAGCTCATATAGCTCTGATATCTTTATCGCAAGTTTTACAAAATCCTTTGCTCTCTCCATTTTCTCTGGGAGTAGGATAAGTGTACGATCTTTCATCACATTTTTATAGAATTCTTGAAATGTCAATTCCGGTTTAGGTTTATAATCAGGGGAGCTTTCCATTTCCTTTTCATACTCCTCCAATTCTTTCATCTCTTCCTCAAATGTTGGGTGAGGATAGTGTTTTTCATATATCACAGACACAATATCACACTCCTTATGCCTGAATTATCTCAATTTCAATTTCACACCTTCGAGCATAGTCGATGGTGTTCTTTGTTCCGCTCTTCTCTCCATTGAAAACGGCAATCACATGAGCCGAATGATCCACCATCCATTCATTCCTCCGCTGATACGCTCCCGCATTGTATGAATGACAAATATACTTTATCAGGTCTGCTTTCTCAAGAAGAGCGTCATATCGTCGCCTCCAATCGCTTGACCATCGAGCGCAAAAGTCTGGATACGGTATCGCTGCGATTAAATGCAGCTCTGGATTTGACTCTCTAAGCCGGACTACTATCTCTCCCGCCCAGATGTCTACTCCATAAGCCATTCCAGTTATAAATGTACTGTATCCGCTTGATATGGCACTCTTAATTGCTTCTTCTAAATCCCTTTTGATGTCAATTTCTGCTCGATGCAGCTTTTGTGGTCTATGACCAGTAAAACAACACCTTCTTAGCCGCTTTTCCTGCTCTGTCATCTTAAAACCACCACCCCAAGCTATCATAACATCTATAAGCCAATATATCAAGGTAATTACAGCCCCACCGCCCACATTTTATCCGCCTATATGGGTTAAAATGTAACGAGAGGTGGTGATTCAAGAATGACCGAGAAGGATTTTTCCCTTCGCTTGGCAAAGTTGCGTGGAGAAAAGGGTGTGTCTGCTCGTGACATGAGTCTGTCTATGGGACAAAACCCCGGATATATCAATAATATCGAGAGCGGAAAATCAATGCCCTCACTCTCTGGGATATTCTTTATCTGTGAGTACCTTGGAATCACCCCAAAGGACTTCTTTGATGAGGATTCCAGCAATCCATCGAAGGCAAAGGAGTTGTTCGAGATTGCCAAAACTTTGAGTAATGAGCAACTCGACAGCCTTATCAACTTGGCGAAGGGCTTGAAGAAATGATATGTAACTGCCACCCGCATGGGTGGCAGTTTTTTAATACTGGGGTACGCCATATCCATAGATTTCGTAGTATCCGACTGGATAGCTGTTGATTCTCACACTGTCTCCGGAGTTACCCTCAACGGTATAGACGGTTCCGTTCTCGACTTTTTCTACGATACCGGTGTGATCCGGCTCTCCGTCCTGTCCGTTCTCATCGTTCCAGTCAAAGAAGATAATCATGCCGGGGGCGGGTTCGGCAGAATTGTCTATCCATTGTCCCCTGTCCCTGAACCATTGTTCGCCAAGGGTGCAGCCAGCGTATTTGGGGATAACACCTGTGTCGATATAACCGCACTCATTGGCGCACCAGCTCACAAAGCAGGCGCACCACTCGACACGAGAGCCAAATCCATACCAGTTCCAGTAAGGTTCACCGCCATAATTTCCGATCTGTGAGAGAGCAACCGCCACAATCTGGTCATCGCTGTACCCTATACCGTAGAGAACAGCCGACCATAGCGAGTTGTTTTCATCATTGAGTAGCTCAACGAGATAGTCCTTCTGCTCTTGACTAAATCCGTACTGCTGCGCCATTTCATCGACTGTCTTATGGCTCACAGTTATATAGAGCGTTGTATAGGTCTCCGTTGTCTCCGTCTCAACGATGTTTCCATGCCCATCGTCCGTTTCTGTCGTAACGGTACTTGTCGTGGTCTCTGTCCTTGAAGATATAGAGTTCATCTCCCAGAAGATGTCAGACAAGAGCTGCTTCTTGGTATCGTCCATCGTGGCAACCTCCTGCGGATTATCAGGATCGGTGTTCACCTTGACTGAATAGACCGCAAGCACCTCTTTCCAAACTGCCCTGCTCCCGCTCATTTCAAGAGAGTCGTAGGACACAGCGCTTTTCTCCGCTTCTATCCGAGCGTCATAGTCTGCATTGATTTCCTGCACAGCGGTCTGCATGGTCATTCCTGTGCCGGAATCCTCGCCGGAAAAGAAAATCCCGAACACAGAGCTTGCCACAAGTCCGATCAGGCAGATAATCACGATTACAATAACGGCTACCCAGCCCCCGGCTGCTATGGCAGTTATGAGAGCCTTAGTCGCCGCAATGATAG
Source organism: Neglectibacter sp. X4 (assembly GCF_009917365.1). Taxonomy (NCBI): domain Bacteria; kingdom Bacillati; phylum Bacillota; class Clostridia; order Eubacteriales; family Oscillospiraceae; genus Neglectibacter; species Neglectibacter sp. X4. The sequence continues at coordinate 7,323 of NZ_QWLE01000046.1, forward strand.
CCTTTATCGCTGCAATCGTAACCTTGACCGCCGCTTTTATGCCCTCGGCGGTTGCCTTTGCCGCAGCCTTTGCAGCCTGCGCCGCTTTCTGAGCTGCTTTGGCACTCGCCTTTGCTGCCTTCTGCGTAGCTTTTGCCGCTTCCTTCGTGGTCTTAATCGTCGTTTTCGCCGTATGCTCAGCGGTCTTGATGGATCTCTTCGCTGTTTTGGCTGCTGCCCGCTGAGTTGTCTTGATAGACTTCTTACCGGCTGACTTTACGGATTCCTTAACCCCTTTATCCGTCTGCTCCACAATACGGTGAGAACCACCGCCAGAGTATCGTGAGCGAATAACAGGCTTCTCATGCCCTGCCACGCTATCAGACGGGACATCAGCGCTCCTTTGAGAACCGAGCCTCTGTTTATCACGAACCGTCTGGACTGTCCTCTTTCTTCCTTGCTCAACCATACGCTCAGATGGCTCTTTTAACCCATCTGAGCGCTGTTTTATGCTCTCTGAATGAGGCTTAGGGGCAGATGGAGCATGGCTCTCTGTCTGAGCCGCCGTTTCCATCTGGGATTCACGAGTCTTTATCCCTTTTCCCGTTTTCCGCTGCTCCGCCCTAACAGACTTGAAGTTGTCAACCGCCTGCTTTGCGTTTGATACATCTTCCTTCACATGGGAAGCGCTTTCTCTCCCAACCTTTTCGAGCTGATGGGCTGATTCGTGAAGTACCGTCTGTGTACCGCTTTCCATACGGGAAGAAGCATATTCTTCTACATTCCCCTCTGCGGGGTTTGTAGCGGTTTCTGCCTTCTCTTTGGTCTGGATATACGCCCTACGCATACGGTCAGAGACAATCGCAGCTCGGTCAAGCTGTTTGATCGTGCCTTTTATGGCATCTTTGGTCTTGATTTTCCCCATTGAAACCCTCCTTTCTCGCAGATGAACACAGCAAGAGCGAGGGTTATACACCCTCGCCCGGCTTCGTTGTCATCAATTTATAGAGCTTGGTATTTCTGGGGAACTTGTTTGCGAACGGCACCAGAGAACTGCCCACCTTGATAAGCCCATGTCCTGCCTCAACATTGGTGATATAGCTCATCTGGAGGTCAGAGATATTCAAGAGTTTTGCAAGCTCCAAGCGGTCTGTGGACGCCTGATTGAGCATGATGATAAACTCGGAGTTTGCAAGCATTGTCCTCGCCGTATGGCTCTGGAGCAGATCGTCCACATTCTGCGTGATACCGGTCGCATAAGCGCCATACTTTCTGACACGCTTCCAGAGGGTGAACAGGAAGTTGGCGCTGTACTCGTGCTGGAACAGCAGATAGATCTCGTCGATGAAAATATAGGTGTTCTTGCCCTTAGCCCTGTTCTGGGTAATGCGGTTCAGGATCGAGTCCAGCACCACCAGCATACCGATGGGCATGAGCTGTTTGCCAAGGTCGAGAATGTCATAGCAAATCAGACGGTTGTCCGTATCCACATTGGTTTCCTTCGCAAAGGTATTCAAGCTGCCGTTGGTGAACAGCTCAATAGCAAGGGCAATCTCCTGTGCCTCCGGCTCGTCCTGTTTGAGAAGCTCCTGTCGGAAGTCCTGCAAGGTGGGAACCGCCCCCTCATAGTTGTTTTGCTGGTAGCTGCGGTACACAGAGGCTGTGCATCGGTCAATGATGGACTTCTGCTTTGCCCCCAAATTGGAGCCTCCGATAAGCTGCTCACACAGCGACATGATGAACTCAGACTTGAGAATGACAGGGTTTGCCCCGTCGCCATAGTCCTTGTTCATGTCCATAGCATTGATATGGCTGGGCGAAGTGGCAGAGATGTTGATAATCTCGCCGCCCATAGCGTTTACAAGGGGCGAGTATTCTCGCTCAGGGTCAATGATAATGATGTCTGCATTGCTGGCAAGCACCTGATTGATGATCTCCCCCTTGGCAGCAAAAGACTTGCCGCCGCCGGATACGCCCAGAATAAAGGCGTTTCCGTTCAAAAGCTGCTTACGGTCTGCAATAATCATGTTCTTGCTGATGACATTCTGACCGTAGTAGATGCCGTTCTCATGGTAGATGTCCTGCACTCGAAAGGGAATAAAGACCGCAAGGCTCTCCGTTGTCAGCGTTCTGAAAGCGTCTACCTTGCGAACTCCAAAGGGCATGACGGTATTCAGCCCGTCCATCTGCTGGAACTTCAACACACCGAACTGGCACAGGTGCTTTCTGGCTGTGGTAAGCAACGCCTCGGTGTCATTGTCGAGCTGCTCCTTAGTATCAGCGGTGTGAACCATCGTCAGAACAGCGAACATCATGCGCTGGTCTCTGGTTGTCAAATCGTCCAGAAACTCCTTCATTTCCCTCTTCTGCTGCTCCATATCATAAGGGACGGTGGCAGAGAAGTTGTTGTTCTGATTCTGCTTGCGCTGCCAGTTAGTGATATTCGTCTCAACACCGAGCAGACGGTTTTCCGCCTCCTTGACCGCTTCATCGGTGGGAACTGGCACCACATCAATGCTCATCATCAGATTTCGGTTCATGTCTGTCAGCTCCGCCACCATGCTGTCCTTGATATAGGACGCATACTCACGCAGAAACAAAACACGACCATAGCGGTCTCCCAGCTTGAAATAGTCCTTTTCAAACTCCATCGTATCAGGGCAGATAAAGTCCTTGAAGCTATGCCCTTTCTTTCGGGTTTCCTTCATGTCAAAGCGGAAAGAGGTTTCCTCTCCCACCCTATAAAAGTCGTGGAAGATGCGGAGCCTTTCTTCGGTCTCCAGCTCCACGCACTTACTGCCCAATCGTCCAAAATGGGCAATCAGATCCGCACCTACTCGTGCAAAATAGGTTCTGGCATCCTCCACCGATTTCTTATTGACGGAAATCGTCATATACTTGTCCTGCACGATGGAATTAGCGCCGGTCGCCTTATCCAAGAGCATCTTGTTATACTCTTCTCGATATTCGTCCAGCTCATCTCCCTTCATGGGAATCAAGATGGTTTTCTCAAAGTCCAAACGGTTCAAGTGCCGGTTGTTGATGGTTATTTTTGTTGTTGCGCCGCTGTCGAGGGAGTTGAGAAGCTCAGAATATTCGAGGAACATCGCTTCCTTATCCTCCCGACTGGCAACTGCATAGTTGATGTCCGAAAACTTAAAGGTTTTGGAGAACTTGTCCCTACCCACCTGAAAAATGCCATCATCATAGATGGCTGTGACAGGGATCACATCCTGAACGCTTCTCGGCACGACGAACCTTTCCTTGTCCTGCTTAAACAGGTTCGATAATGTCTTAATCATTCGACTTCATAGCCTCCTTTGTCTTTTTCTCCATGCTGGGCTTCATCAGCTCGTAGTAGGTGTTGGTCGCTCGAAAGGTCAATCTCTTCGGCATGATGAACTCAGACTTCACCCATGTGCAGATGAACTTTTCCGCAGTCATGCCGTTATATTTCAGAAAGCCGAGCGCCGCAAATGGCGCTGCTCCCAAAATGCAGACCCACGAAACTGTCTCCGTCCCAAGATGGGGCTTCAACAGAAAATAGAGTCCGACAGCCACCACACAGGCACAGGCAGAAAAAATGAACTGCCGCAGAGACAGTCCAAAAAACATAGATTCGGTGTAGTTGCGAATCTCTCTATTGATCTTGACTTCCATTGTCCTTCCTTTCTCCGCTTTCCCGCCCTATGGCTTCGCAGATCTCTTCAAGGCAAACGCATTTCTCACTTAGGCAAAAACGCTCACCTTTCTTCTTTCCGCCGTAATAGAGGCAGTATTGGCAGTCGCAATCGGCAAGGGAATAACCCTGCCATTTGTTGTAGATTCTTTTCATGGCGAACACCTTACAGTCCCATCATCTCACGAATAATCCGGTCTGCCATCTTCACGCTTCCAACCAACACAAGCATGTTAAAAACCAGCTCTCCGATATAAGACCACACTTGCGTGACTGCCGCCGCATCAGGATTCACGACAGGCGGCGACGAGGCAAACAGTGAGAAGATGATACATGCCAACACAATAACCGCTCCCTCAAGGCAGACCGCACAGAAGCTCTTGATGAACGACTTGCCAACATTCTGGGACGGTTCTCCCGCAAATGTCGATAGCGGGATCGGCGCAAGTGCAGTGTACATATAGAGCTTAAAAAAGCGCCCATACACGGTCATAATCAGAATAAAAGACAGCACTGTGATGAACAGCCCGCCGATGAGGGTCACTGCCCATAAGGGGATAGACTCAAAGAAGCCGCAGTCCTCGATAGTAGTAATCATCTCCGGTGGGAGAACTGTCTGTGATGCGGAGCTGAACCCTGCCGCTGTCATAATTGTCGAGATGGTTCCCTGCACGATGTTGAATAGCGCAAGCATCAGCTCCATGCCGTAGGTGATAGCGCCCTTTGCCAATGCAAAGCGTACAAAGAGCTTTAAGGCGTGTTCCGGCTTCTTTACATCTGTATAGCTGCCGCAGGTTTTCACCATACCCACAACAAAAAACAGAACAAGCAGCGCAAGACCGATTGCCTGAACCGCTCCGTTGATATTCACGATGACACTCCATATCCCGCCGCCCTTGAACTCCTGCGGGGTCGTTGTGATAAGCGTCCAGATCTCAGCCAGTTTGTCGTTCCATGTCTCAAGGGCATTTTCAAGGTTCTGAACAACCCAAGAATCACTCAATCTTCGCACCTCCTCCTATAAACGAAAAGATGGGGTGTTCCTCGCTGGGAACACCCCATCCTGAGTGTTTCGATTTTGGATTTGAGTGTTTAGCCGACGATCAGAGTCAGAATCTCCTTTGCGAAGGTGATAATCACGCCGCCGGCAAGGGTCAGGAAGCCGTTAGCACGCTGAGACGGGTCGTGAGATTTCAGAGACAAGCCCACCTGCACGATGCCGAAGCCCAGCAGGATCATACCGACCGCTCGAATCAGACCGAAAATGAAATCGGAAAGGTTGTTGATGACGGACAGAGGATCGCCCGCAGCATACGCCGGAGCCGCCATGCCCACTGCAAGAGTGAGCGCCATTACCAAAGCGCAGTAGGTTCGATACCCTTTCCTGACCTTGCCCCGCATGGGCAGCTTGCCGGTCTCCTTATTGGTGTTATTGTTAAAGATTTTCATAGATATTTCCTCCATTCATTGATTGTCTGCCTCAAAGTCCTCCTCGGACAGAAGCTCGTAGTTTGTTTCTGTGAGTTCCATCTCAGGGACAAGCTCAGGGTCGAGCCAGTCCACAAGGATGGTCGCAACATCGGATTTCACAGTGCCATGCTGGTAAATCTCTCCGTCCCCATCAGCGGTCAGCTTCACATCAGGGTGTTTCAAGATGTCATACTTGAAATCCATCACAGGGCGCTCCCCTCGGATAAAGAGGATCGCATACTGATTGTCCAGCATCCGAACTTCATCGGGGGTCAAAAGCTCACGACCGCTGATCTGGTAGTTGGTGGAGTAGTTTCCGCTCCGTCCCGAACTCTTACCAAAGGTGTTTGTGTCAATCGTCTCCTTGCCCAGCAGTTCAGACACATATTTGTGCGTCGATTGCTCGTTACCGCCCAAATAGAGAAACTCATCGCAGTTGCCCACGATGGACTCCCACTGCTTTTCAAACAGCGCTTTGAGCTGCGCCAGATTTTGCAGGATAATCGAAACCGATACCCCTCTGGAACGCATGACGGATAAAATCTTGTCGAAGTCATCAGGCAGTGAGACATTGGCAAACTCGTCCATCAGGAAGTGAACCGGCACAGGCAAGGAGCCGCCATGCACATGGTCTGCTGAATAGAATAACTGCTGGAAAAGCTGGGTGTAGAGGATTGACACAAGGAAGTTGAAACTGGAGTCGTTGTCGGGAATCAGAGCAAACAGCGCAACCTTCTTCTCACCCATTGAGGGCAAGTCCAGCTCGTCCGTCTGCGTCATTGCCGCAAGGCTTTCCAGATTGAACTTTTCAAGCCTTGCCGCAAGAGTAATCTGAATCGACTGGATAGTTTTTGCACTGCCGGAATGGTAGTTGTGATAATACTTCACAGCGATATGGTCTGGATTCTCCATCTCCAGATCTGAAAACAGATTGTCCAGTGGGGTCGGTCTGTTGTCCTCTTCGTCCTCGATAGCGCCCGCTCGAAGCATCTCCATTACCATCGGGAAATTCTGCTCCTCTTCCGGCGCTTCGTACCGAAGGTAGAAGATCAGTGCAAGCAGCAGCATAGAAGCCGCCGTATCCCAAAAGGGGTCTTGTGCCTGAGCGCCCTTTGGCGTGGTGCTTTTGAATAGATTGGTTACAAGGCGCTGCACATCATTGTCATTCTGCAAATAGACAAAGGGATTGTAGCAATGGCTCTTTTCCATAGAAATCAAGTCAAGAACACGGATTTCGTATCCCTTTGCCTTTAACAGTCCTCCGGTATCCCGCAGGATTTCTCCCTTCTGTCAAGTGGTTTTGAGATATTTTTTGAAAAATCTCCAAAGCGCATAGCTGTGCATAAAGTCAATCAGGCAACCTCCGTTTCCTGCAAAGCCATTGCTTCTCTTGCAATCAGAGCCTTTACAAGCTCTTCCTGCGTGTGCTTTGCGTTCTCTGCGGGCATTGCGTTGACAACGAAAATCGTGCCGCCGATTCTCTCTACAAAGCCGGTTTTCATATTCTCCACGGTCATCACCTCCCTCCGTAAAAATAGGGGCGTCCGTTTCCGAATGCCCCGTTACCAGCCGAAAAAGGATTATTCCTTTTCATAGATTGCCTTGAGTGCTGCGTAAAGATTTCTGCCCTCGTCCTCCGTGAGCGTAATGCCCTTGCCGCAGCGTTCGTGGTTCGGATGCCACTCTCGGATGTCCAGCTTGGCGGCATTGCCGTTCCACGAAATGAAGTTTGCTTCCTTTGTGTAGCCTTTGCCATTCTCTCCGAGGACGGCGAGGGGCTTGGTAATCGTGCTTGTAATGTCTTTCATTTTCGTACCTCCGTAATTCAAGTGTTGAAGAAGTTAAAAAGTCGGGATAGTAATGGAAGGGATTATCGTTCCCAGTCATTCCTGCCCCGACGGTGTTTGGATTGTTCTTTTCGGGCGGCGGCTCTGTCCTCCCATTCCTTGCGCTCCTGTGCTTCCTTGATACTGAAAAGCTCCTTGACCTTCTCTACAAAGACCTCCACCAGCTTTGGGAAGTGTTCCAGTGCCTGCAAAAACGGCTGGCATTTTTCTTTGAGCCGGTCATACCGTTCCTGCAATCGCTCTACGGCAGAGGACGCATTGAAATACTGCCTTTGATAGTAGGAAACGCTGCTTTTCAAATCTTGGATTTCACTGCGGCTTGTGATACCTTCCTTGGCAAGTGCCGTGAGCTGCTGATAATCGTCCTTGGAAACGGCAATCTTGCCGGTGATGGTTTTCTGCCCCATGCCCTCAATCTCTGCCATTGTCTTGTGGACTTCGTGGGCAGGTTCATAGCGCACCTGCTCAGCTTCAATGCGTTCCTGAATGTCAGCAAGTCGTTCCTTGTCCTTCTGAATTTGATAATCCAGGCTGCTCAAATTCTCTGCCGTACTGCCCAATACGCCACGCTCAAAGCCGGTGAAACCCGCTTCGGTCATATGCTCAAAGAGCTTGTCTTGCAGAACGGAGTAGGACTTGCGGAACATCGGCTTTCCGTATTTGCTGATAACCTGCTGCCCATTTTCGTCCAGCAGAGGGACCGTGTTCTTCCATTTCTTCGAGTGGGAAACTTGGTTGATGACCTCCTTGACCGTTCCTCTCAGGGCTTCGTCCTTGCAGCGTTTCGACCACAGGATTTCTTTTCGGACGGTAGGGATCGCCACGATGTGCAGGTGGTAGTGGTAGACCGGCTTGCCCAGTTCTTCGGACACCGCCTTGTTGATTTCATCGGCGTGCATAACCGCCGACACGATGTTCTCCTTGCCGTAAATCTCACAGCCGAAACGGTAGGCTTCCTCGTAGAACTGCTTGGCGTATTCGTAGCCGCCGTGTTCCTCAAAGTACCTTGTGTTCACATCAATGACCAGTTCATTAAAAATGGTTGCGCCGGCTTTCTGTCCTCTTGTGGAGATTTTGCCCTCGTCAATGAGCCGCTGGAAATACTCGTTGTAGGTCAAACCGCCCGTGTCCTTGAAGTGAACATTGCGGGCAATTCGCTCGGTGTCCACATTGAGATTTGCGTAGCTTTCGTTCTTGCGCTCGTTGTGTCGCTCGGTTTTCTGCGCTCCCTCTGCGGAGATTTTCTCCACTCGGATAACGCTCCAATTTCCTTCCGCCATTCTCATCACCTCCAGTCAGCGGAAAGGGAGGGGGTGCGGGTTACGCAACTTTTTCAAAGTGCGTAACCCACTATGACACTTTCAGCTTCGCTGCAAAGGTGTCGTGGGCAAGGGCTTTCCTCCCTTGACCTCCCTCAAAACCTCAATCAAATAGGCAGGTCGTCCTCGTCCGTGACTTCCTGCCCATTCTCAATCGGTTTTTCAACCTCCGGCAAAGTCCAGTACCAAAGAAAGCCGTCCTTCACAGAGCGAACTCCGGCTTTCTTTTTGGACTTCTTGTAGGTTGATTTCTTGAAGCCTGCGGCTTCAAGCTTTGCTTCGCAATCGGAAGCCAGCCGCCTACCGCCCGCCAGCAGGGAACGGATAAAATCCGTTGCCGCTTCCTCACGGGCATTCGGTCTGCCCATCCTCGGCGCAGAAGCAGAGAAAGCGTCCTCCGCACTCAGCTCCAGCTCATCAAGAAAGTTCACACCCTTGTCGGCTACCTCAAAGAGAATAGCCGAGCCCATCGGCGCAAGATTGCTCTTGACCTGCACCAGATAACGCTCGGCGGGGTTCTGCTTATTGGCCGTGCGTGTGACGGCAAGAATGCTTCTCGCCGCACCGGCAATGTCGATAGAGCCGTTGGTGCGATAGAGGGGGCTTGTGTCCTTCGCCTTGTTCATATGGGCGATGATAACGATGGCGCAGCCGGTGTCCTTGGCAACGGCAATCAGGTGGTTGAACTCGGCTCTCGTTTCGTTGGCATTGTTCATCGAGCAAGTGTCACCGATATACGAACTCATCGGGTCGAGAATCAGCAGCTTGGCGTTGTACTTCTCCACGGCTTCACGGATACGGTCATCCCCGAAGGTCAGGCTCTTTTCGTCCTCCTTGATGAAGATGAGTCGGTCGCCGTCACCGCCCGCCGCATTAAATCTCGGCACAACGGTATCGTCTGCATCGTCCTCGGTGGTCTGGTAGATGACGGTCATCGGCTCGGTATGTTCCTCCTCATCTGCAAAGGGAAGCGGCGCTCCCTTGGAAAGCAAAGCGGCAAGAGAAAGCATCAGCTTACTCTTGCCGTCACCGGGGTCGCCTTGCAGCAGTGTGACCTTGCCGAAGGGAATATAGGGATACCACAGCCAGCGCACCTCTTTCGGGGTGATCTCGCTGGCCTTGATGATTTCCAGCTTTGCGGGAATGTTGTTTGGATAGTCTGTCATTGTCTTGTTCTCCTTTTCGATAGATAGTGCGGGCATTGGATAACGGTGGCACGGAAGCTCTGCTTGCAGCTCCTTTCGCATTTCCTGCAAAGCTCGTTGTATTTCTTCCTGCCACGCTCATCAAGAAAGAACGCCCATTCTCTCTTGAGGTATTTCGGCATACGGGGCATAATGGACACCTCCTTATCGCTGCCTAATTGCCGATTTGCTCCCGAAACGCAGAAACGCCCAAAACCGTTTCCCGCTGTATAGTTTCGGGGCGATTTTGGGCGTTTCCTTTCGATGTGAGCGGCTTTGTTTTGGGGTCGGTATTCTTTACCGCCAACCGTTCAAAAGCCGCTGTTTGTCGCTTCCGGGCAACAAAAAAGCGCCGTATTGCTACGACGCTTTTGTCTTGCTCGGAAAGTTGATTTTCAATGCGTAAATAGGACCGAAATTTGGTAGCTATTCGCCAAGATACTTGACGATAGCATCTGTAATATGCCAAAACAGCACTGGAGGAATAGCATTTCCTATCTGTTTGTATGCAGTTGTTTCCGTTCCTGCAAACACAAAATCATCAGGGAATGATTGGATACGAGCAGCCTCCAATGGCGTGAATCTGCGATAAAGTTCTTTCTTGGGGTCAACAAGTAAAACTGGGTCTCGTGAATTCAGACTAACTTTTGCCAAATGGCTCGTAACAGTAAGACAAGGCTCATCGAGGTTTTGAGCAAGTCCTCGCTTCATATTGTTCTTTGCATTCTTCATTCCTTGAACTGCTCGTTCTGAAAAGTAATATTTCTTTTCTTTAATTGCAAGTTCGGGGACAGCTACAGAAAGAGGAACCCAATTTCCATCATTGGTTTTTGCAGGAAATATAAAATCACCTCTTTGTTCCCAAATATCTTTCCTTATTCCTACAATAATAACTCTCTCTCTTTTTTGCGGAACGCCATAGTCAGCAGCATTCAGCAAAGAATAAAAAGTTTTGTAACCAGCTTCTTCAAACGATGTAATTACTCGCTTGAATATTGTGCCTTTGTGGAGTGTCATCATCCCCTTTACATTTTCAGCTACAAAAACTTTCGGTTGCTTTGCTTTGACGATACGAACCATTTGCTTATAAAGATTTGCTCTGTCATCAAATGGGTCTTTTGTTGGATTGACAGTGCTAAATGACTGACAAGGGAAGCCACCTGTCAGAATGTCACACTCTGGAATATCCCTTTCATCAACTTCACAAATATCAGCACATACAGCACCTTCTGAGCCGAAATTCAACTTATGTGAATCTACCGCTTTTTGGTCTATATCGCAAGCATATACTAATTTACAAGGGTGGGGTTCGTATTTCCTTTTGTTGAAATTAAAACCGCCGAGTGTCCCTAAATCAACACCACCACATCCGCAAAAGAGGGATACAACGCTATTCATTTATGCCCCCTCCCTTTGAAGTCCATATACTACATCATCAACAGCAACATTTGAAAAGTCTATTCTATATGTCATTGGCGTTGCTTGTATCTTACCATCTTGGAACTTTTGCATTGGGTTCTTAAGGATGAACATATGAATGCCATCACGAGTAAAATACACACGAAATATGGAGTAAAAATCTCGGTGCTGCTGCGCCGCTACCCATTCATTTCTCGTAATATTCAGAGTGTCAATCCAAAGTTCATCGTTAACATCAGGACAGGTCAATCGTTTTGTGGATTTTACTTCAATATACTTAACGAATTCAGCCATATCTCCCGGCTCAGCTATTACTGATTGAATATCATAACCAAGACCTCTTGTTTTCCCAAGCGACAAAACTTTATTGGCAAGTCGTTGGTTAAACGAAGCAACACGCTTTTTCTCATATTCATAAACGATTTGCTCTCCTTCATCGCCAAACTCAGTAAGATTAGTTGTTTGAGTATGGGATATAGTGGGCTTTTGAGGCTCTGTTGTATCAACAATCAGTGAAGCCGCAGAGGTTGCGAACTTACCTGCACACGACGAGATGCGAGCAAAATAAGCATCCCACGCATATTGAAATAGCTTGCGATTTTCAGCCGTATTCAAATCGTAGCTATACACATCAAACTCAGGTTTCTTATCCCAATCTTCCGCAAACAACTCGATGGTCGGCATTTCATTTGGATTGAGGACAACTCTTTTATCATCCGTAAATCTTATAAGATTAGCGAGTTCAAGATAGTTCATCTGCTCATTGATATGCTGCCAGTTATAGGAGCTTTGTTTGCCCGGAACATAAATTGTTCTTTCTACACCGGCTTTTTGATCTTGAGAAATTACCTCTAAAACCTCATAAGGATTTGCTTTTCCTTGCAATACATCTAACGAATTCAAGACATAGTATCCAACTTCTCTTTTGGTAATATCAACATTTGCGGTTCGAGCTACAAGAAGAAGTTTAAGCAGAAAAGCATTCGGGCGTATGCAAATGCCATCTGAAACTCTTTCAAGAACAGTAGGGCTGGTTTTTTGAGAACCATTTGGAAACTGCATTTTATAGCAAATATCCTTGAAAAATGCAGGCTGGTCATTATCCTCAAGAAATTTTTGTGTTCTCTCTGACTCATATACCTTTCCGTCCTCAGAGAAGAAATACATTCCGAATAGTTTCCCGGATATTTCCGTTCGGTGATTATCAAGTGTTTTCTTCACTCGTTCAGCCGCAGGGAGATAACGCATAAAGGCGTTATTAAATTTCATCTCAAATTCACTTGCCTCACAAGGGCAGACCTCATCTATAACCTTTGCGTATGCCGGAAGCAGGTCATCCATTTCTTTTTGTGACTTGCCACGGATTATTGTGCAGCGATACTGCCGTGTACAATCATACATTTTCCTTTTCCTCCAATGCTATAATAACGCTTTTGGCAACAGCTTGAGCTAAAAGCGGAGGTACAGCATTACCAACTTGCTTTAGCTGGCTTGTCTTAATGCCAATAAATCTAAAGTCATCTGGAAACGACTGAATACGAGCCGATTCTCGAACCGTAGGTACTCTATTTGCTCTGTAATGGAAGTGATGATTATGTCCTGTATCTATTGTAAAGCAAGGTCTACTACTATCCATACGAGTCCACGCAATGTGTACTTTTCGGGTTGACCACAATTCTTGCGGCAAATCTTTGTAATTTCCTCCATCTGGAACCATTGCAATAATATTTCGTGTTTTTTCAGTGTGAATTGTAGTAACGTGATTAAGCAATATATTAGCGTTCTTTCGCATAAACTTCTGATACTCATTAGTCGCTGGCAATTCATATTCAGCTTCTTCTGCAAGCAATCGAGTGTCCCCAATAAAGTCTAAATCGGATAAGGCGTCCTTACAAGTAATATAAGGCTTCTTGCCATTGCCGTGGGTTGGTTCAGGGAAAATATAGTCACTATTTTCAACTTTTTTGGTGTTGATACCAACAAAGAATACTCGTGTTCTTGCTTGTGGAACACCAAAATCGCAAGCTGTCAACTGATTCATTTTCACCTTATATCCTATATTGGTAAAGTCTTCAATTACTTGTTCTTTCACTTGTCCATTAAATAGTCTTACCAACCCGGGGACATTTTCCATAACAAATGCTTTCGGCTGTATAGTCGCTACCATTCGGACAAAAGACTTATATAGGACATTTCGTGGATCATCTAACATTCGCTTTCCAGACAATGAAAAGCCCTGACAGGGCGGTCCACCTATGATAACATCTACTTCGTCGGCAGTTATTCCGGCAGCAGAAAGTAAATCCTCTCCTGTTAAGCCGGATATATCTCCAACGATTGTTGCAGCATTTGGAAAGTTCTCTTTATATGTTGTTACAGCATCTTGCCAAATATCAATGCCAAGTCGGACATTAAACCCTGCTTGTTCAAAGCCTTTGGAGAAGCCTCCGCAACCGCAAAACAGGTCAATCACATTCATTCTCTGTTTGCTCCTTTTTTGTTTTCTTTAATCTCGAATCACTTGGCTTTGATGAATCTGAAGGTATCGCCCAAGCATCACCGAGTTTGAAAACACCGGGAATACGACCTTCCGCACAGAGAACTTGAACACGCCTTTGTGATATATGCCATAATTCGGCTGCCTTGCTTGCCGTCATAAACTCCATTTTCTCACCTCAAAACAAAGTAATACAGTTATATTATATTCTACGGGGCGAATAAAAGCAAGGGCTATTTTGAGGTTTCACCGTTTTGTACCAAATTATTTGCAATTTCTCAACGAAATGTTTTCAAGTCGCAAGAACCACTTCAGCTTCTTCCATTACTCACGGAACTTTATGACTTCTTGAATACTACCCGAAAAAGGAAAGCCGCTGTTCATCACAGCAGCCTTTCCCAGCAGAAATATGCGGTTAGTCAGGAATGATTTCTATACGCTCATAAAGGTCAGAATCATCGTCATCAAAGAGTTTCTTGTGTGCTTCCGCTTCCTGAAGCGTATGGTAGTAATACTCCTCGTCAGGCTTTCCATCCTTACGAACAAATCTCACAATAAACATAGCAGTTCTCCTATCACTTCCGAAGCAACATCATTTCCTTGGTTGATTTCTCGATTTCTCCAGTCAACAAGGCAATGCCGAATCACTCTGGTTTCTACCGGCTCAAAGGGGATTTTCTTCTTTCGTCCCGGCTTCATTGCTTCTGCAATGTCGCACAGGCGAAGGGCGAGGTCGTCAATCCGACCGTTGGTTTCTGCGTCATAGCTCCTGTGCTGCTGTATTAAGCCGTTTATCAGCACCCGCACCTCATAATCGTCCAGCTTGACCTTCATAGCCGTCCTCCTAACAGTAAATCAAATCGTTTGCAACGCTTTCCGTAGCAGCACTGCGGATGTTGTTCATCCTCTGCACCCACAGCATTTGATTTTCCGCTTTGAGGGCTTCCGTAACGCCCTCTTTTTCGGAAAGTTGCTTTACCAGCCGAGAAAACATTGCTTCTGCCTGCTCGTTAAGGTCTGCAAGATAATCGTTCAGCTTGCCGGTGGTCAGCAGCTCGGCATACAGACTGACCTTGTGCTTGCGGATATACCGCAGGTGTCGCTGTCCCCAAATGCCGATGGGTCTGCCCTCCGGCTCGTCCTCTCCGGCAATCAGATAGTAGTTCCCGACAAGCTCATAGCGCAAGCCTGTCCTTTCGTCCGTGATGAATTTCTCCATTGTGTCGTCCTCCTTGAATTATATTGCTTCTCCGGCTTTCTGCCCGGATTGCTTACGATGATAATAGGCAAGCTGTCTTTGGTTGCGATTGATGGTTTTGCATTCCTCGGAGCACAGCACCTCCTGACCGTTGGACGGCCAGAAGGGCTTGCCGCAAATCTTGCAGACCTTTTGACGGAAGGTGTGCTCTCCCTTTTCGGCATAGCGTTTCTTCTCTTTTTCTGCCTGCTGATGGGCTTTTGTACAGTCGGTGTTGCAAAACCTCTGCCTTGTGCTGTTCGGATAAAACTCTTTGCCGCATTGTTCGCACACACGCTTCGGGTACTTATGACCGTCATTCGCCGCCCAGCGTTCCGCCTTTGCTTTGGCTTGATGTGCAACATTGCTCTCACGCTGCCGGTTCTTCTTGCGCTTGGCTTTTTCCGCCGTTTCTTGCTCGGCTTTCCGTCTTGCTTCGGCAATTTCCTTTTCGGAAAGTGGGAGGTCAAACTGCCCGATGAAGTTATAGTAAATATCCACCTGCTGCTGTCGGTTGGGCTTCTTGCCCTCGGCTTCGTGAACAACGATTTTATCAATCAGCTCACACGCCATCTCTTTCGTCAGCTCTGTGGGCTGCTTATACTTCTTGATGAGCTTGATAAACCGTCCGATATGAGCAGAGGACGCTTTGGTTTGCTCCAGCTTCTCCTGAATTTCCGACACTTGGCTCTCAAGGCTATCCTGTTCAGTCGAGTATTTCTTCATCAGGGACTTGTACTGCTTTTCGGGCAGCAGACCTGAAATGAAATTCTCATAAAGGCTTCCAATCAGGCGGTCAAGCTCGTTCAGTCTGCGATTGATTGTCTGAAGTTCATCCTTTTGCTTTTGTGGCTTGCCATTCGCCTGTGCTTCCCATTTGCATTTCAGTTCTTCCGCAAAGCCACGCTCATCTGCGATAATGTGGCTTGAAAGGCGTTGGATAGAACGCAGTACCAGCTGATAGAGGACTTTGTCGCTGATATGATGGATGGTGCAGTTCACGGTTCTGTTTCCGTAGCTGCTGCATCGGAACGAATGATAGGGTTCTCCGCTTTTGTAGTAATTCGTCTGATAGGACATCTTACTGCCGCAATCAGCGCAATACACAAGACCGGGCAGTAAGCATTCCTCTTGGTGCGTCCCTTCCTTTATACGGCGTGTGGCGTGTTTCAATCTTCTGTGCGCCTGCTCCCAAAGCTCGCTGTCAACGATTGGCTCGTGGGTGTCCTCAAACACAAGGCGTTCCTCATCGGTGGCAAAGCGGCGTTCATCGGTCTTAAAATTCGTTCCGATGGTCTTTCTCAGCACAGTATGACCGAGATATTCCTGTCGGCTTAAAATCTCTCTTACCGTGTTTGCGTTCCAGCTTGTGCAGCCGTACTCCGCTTTTCGGTTGCATTGTTCGGGGTGATATTGGAGGGTGTACGCCGATGGGATAAGCACCTTTTCCTCCGTTAGCTGTCTTGCGATTGCCGGAGGTGTCAAGCCCTCTGCCGCAAGCTCAAAGATGTGTTTTACCACCTGAGAAGCAACAGGATCGACCACTAAGGTCTGTTTATCTTCGGGCAGTCGATTGTAGCCGTAGGGAATGCTGCCGGAGCAGCGTTTGCCATCATTCATACGGGACAGAAAGATGGACTTTATCTTGTTGCTGGTGTCCTTGGCATACCACTCGTTCATTATGTTGAGGAACGGGGTAAAGTCGTTATCCTGTGGTTTGTCGCTGTCCACGCTGTTATTGATTGCGATAAAGCGTATCTGCTTCTTGGGGAACAGAATCTCGGTATAAAAGCCGACTTCAAGATAGTTTCTGCCGAAACGACTCATATCCTTGACGATAATCGTGCCGATTTTTCCGGCTTCGGCTTCCGCAAGCATTGCCTGAAATCCGGGACGGTTGAAGTTACGCCCTGTGTAACCGTCATCGGTAAAATGCTTGATGTTCGTCATACCGCTTTTGCGGGCAAAATCTTCGAGAAATCTCTTTTGATTCAGTATCGAGTTCGATTCGCCCTGCTGCTCATCATCCTTGGACAGCCTTTCATAGAGGGCTGTAACTCTGTTAAAATCCCTGATTTTAGGCACTTTCTGACCTCCTTTCCGTCTTTTATTCGCAGCCATATTCAATGGACTGCTTGCAATATATATCCTAAAACTTCTTTTCCGTTTGGGTCAAGGATTACAAACGAGGTGTTTGCCTGCATGAGATTGGGCTTGCAATAGAACCTTGTTTTGCCCGCACCGCTTCCACCGCAGACCAGCGTGTTCAGGTTGCGCCGGTGTTTCTTGGCATTCAAGCCGATTTTCACATTCTGGGTCATCAGCTTGTTGTTGGAGGGCGGCGACTGCTGATACTTCCGGCTTATCGCTCTTGCATCGCCCCACTTGGCAGAACCATGTTCCTCCCTGCGGCGGTAGTTCCTGCGTGTGGAGAAGTAAATCCCGATACCCATGCCATAGCTCAGGAGCAAAATGAGGACAGTCCGCAGACTGTCCTCGCACAGCTCTATTTGAAACGGCTCATTGAACACCGTCGCCAACTTGGGAAGAATCTCTGGAAGCCCGCCTGAGACAGAAGGCGCAATCAGAAGCGCAACCCACACGACAGGAACAATACCGATGATGGAAAGAATGATGGCGCTCTGCCGGTCATTATCTCTCGTCATGGCTCCGCCTGTCTTTCTCGATTACCCTGAACTTTTTGCTGGGGGCATTGCCAATCTTGATAATCAGATCGTCAACAGCATCCGTCGCCTTGCCCTCGCTCCGAAGCTCGGTCTTTTTATCGTTCAGAGAGCGAATGACAACCCCATGCTCGTAATCGTCCAGAGCGACAAAATACCGTCTCTCGTTCATTCTCTGCCCCCCTTATCTCTCCCTGTCCTTGCTCCGTTCCTGCTTCTGGCGGTAAAGCTCATCGGATACTCTGGAGCAGATCTCGCTCATCGCTGTGCGGGTCTTGGACAGAACATCACGCTGCTCCTTTGGCTCGGCTTTGGCAAGCTCGTCCGGCACCCGCCCAATGGCGAAGTTCTGGGTGTCCACGCCGTACTTCTTGCAGACCATATATCCAATGCAAACCGCCTGAAAACCGGAGTCCCTGCGGCTGTATGCCTCGCTGTTGATGGCAAGCTGGGCGTGTCCAAGCTCCTGCGCCACACACTGACAAAGGGCAACGCTGTCGCCAATATCCCGCTTGATATAGAGGGTCTGCTTATCGTTGTTGTAGAACGCTCCCATTTCAGGGAAAGGCAACTCATCTGCAACCTCAACTTTCACCGGAGCAGTATCCAGCATAACCGCCACAAGCTGCTGGGGGTCTCGGTTCACGCTGGGCGCAGGCAGGCGCTTCCCATTGGTCTGCGCCACATCAAAGACCTTTTTCACATTGTAGGCGATCCCCGGCGTCCCGTCTTTCTTGGTGTACTCTACCGGCTCAAGAATGGACAGGCTCTTTTCGCCCTTGTTGATCTTCACATTCTCCTCTCCCCAAT